>JBFFTZ010000017.1:0-15619 GCA_041571575.1 Gammaproteobacteria bacterium
GCCAGCAAACTTTCACGCAATGCAACAAGTTGGCCATGGAAAAAGTGATCCACGCCCTCGAACATCATCAGTTCCGGACCTGGCTCCAGGGAATCCACCCACTCAACTACGGCGTCGGCGTCCACCAGTTCGTCCATGTCACCCTGGACGACAATCCAGCGGCATGCCGGCTGGGTGATTCCGGACATATCCATCCGGCCTATCGGCGGTGCGACAGTAATCAGCAAGTCCAGGTCGCGCTGAGCCGCTACCTTCAGGGCAACCCTCGCGCCAAAAGAAAACCCCGCCAGCCAAAGCTTGCGGCCTGGAAAACGCTCGCTCGCATAATCCAGCACCGTCATTGCATCCGCAGTCTCGCCCTCTCCCTCATCATATCTGCCGGCACTGTGTCCCACGCCACGGAAGTTGAAACGAAATGCGGGGACCCCAAGCTTGTTGAAGGTCCTTGCCAGGGTGTGAGTCACCTTGTTTTGCAGGGTGCCACCATGCAACGGATGCGGATGACACACAACAGCAACCCGGTCCGACTCCAGCCCCGGATCCTCCAGAATAACCTCCAGCGCGCCAGCGGGCCCGTCAATACTCAGGGTTTCGACTACGGTCCGCGACATACCTAAACCTCAATCTCCGCAGCCAATTCTGTTTCGGGCTCGCGCTCTTCGCGCTTGGGCGCGTAATACACAATCACGTCACCTGGCTGGGGCTCTATCTGGTCTTCCGCGTCCAGAAAACGCACCTTCCGATCCTCCCGCACCAGCAAAATGTTGATCGCCTCTGACGGGTGATCGCCAAGGAAGTCACTGTAGGTGTATGTGTCCGTCAGACGCGTCTTGTAAAAAGTCCAGCCCCGCACATGCCAGCGCCAGAGCTGCTCAAACAAGGCTTCGGAATCGAACGCGATACGCCCGCGCCTGGGCCGGGACACGGCACGGGGATCATCCTCGGCAGAGGAGCCCATGGGCAATTGAAACACTTTTTCCCTGCCGATTTCCGGCGCCACCGTAGTGCACACCAGGGCGTTGTAAGCATCATTACTGGTCGCGGCCAAGGCAGTCTGGATATGACTGAACTCCATGGACTCCTCGGCGAACTCGGACAGAATTTCACCGTAGAACACCGAGATACCGGCCAGCCTTGCCGGGCGCAGATTGTGCCACGAGTTATCAGCCATCAATACCTTGATCTTCATGGACTCAAGGGTGCGCGCCAGCTCTATTCCCCAGGGCGATGCACCCACCAGCAGCACACTGTCGCGCTCCTTGGAAGCCAGCCCCAGGCGCCTGGCAAGCCAGCCAATGGTGCTGCCATGCAGGAACACCGAAGCGAAAATCACCATGAATACCAGGGGCAGCAAGACCACCGCATCGCTATATCCTGCCGCAGCCATGCGCGGCCCCATCAAGCCGGCCGTTGCCGCGGCGACGATTCCTCGTGGTGCAATCCAGCTAAGTAACACCCGATCCTCGAACTTCATGTCGCTACCCGTGGTAGCCAGCATGATCGCCACCGGACGGGCCACGAAGAGGACCACTACCACCAGTAGGCCAGCGCGCCAGTCCACCGATCTAAGCAATGCGAAATCCAGGTCGGCGGTCAACATCACGAAGACAACTGAAACCAGCATCACCGTGATGTATTCCTTGAAGCGCTTCATGTCGTTGATACCAGGCAAATCCATATTGCCTACCACCATGCCCATGATGGTCACCGCCAACAGGCCAGCCTCGTTCTGCAAGGAATTGGCGAATGCGTAGACTGCCAGCACTGCAGAGAGCATGACCGGGGACTTGAGAAACTCGGGTACCCAGCCACGCCTCAGCGACTCGCCGGTTACCCAACCCACTGCGCCGCCAAGCACCACGCCAGCCAGCAAGGCCATGCTCACGCCCTTAAGCACTACCGTCCAGCTCGAGCCTTCTCCGGCATAGATGAAAAACTGGAATACCAGCACCGCCAGCAGAGCCCCCAGGGGATCATTCACGATGCCCTCCCATTTGAGGTAGGAGGCGGTCCGACGATTAAGCCGAGCCTGGCGTAGCAGGGGCATGATGACGGTCGGTCCGGTAACCACCATGATGGCGCCGAAGACCAGCGATACGGGAAGACTCAGCCCACCGATAAAATGTGCCGAGGCGGTACAGAAACACCAGGCCAGGGGCGCGCCCAGGTATACAAGCCGCCTTACCCCGGTTTTCGCCTCCTTCAGGTCGCTAAGAGAAAGGTTCAGGCCGCCTTCAAACAGGATGATCGCCACACACAGGCTGATAACAGGCCTGAACATGTCACCAAAGTCTTCAGCAGGATCTACCAGGCCGGTAATCGGCCCGGCAATCAATCCCGCCAATGCCAGCAATACGATGGCAGGGATGTGTAGACGCCAGGCGACCCATTGGGACGCCACCCCCAGGGCCATCACTGACACCAGCAAAATCACTAGATCATGTTCGTTCAAGCTCGGAACTCCAGCAAGCCCGGTCAGAGGCAGGAAAGTCTTTCCAGGTGCCTATAATAACGGTCTTCGCTCGAGATGGGGCAAGATCAACTCATCCCGTCAGCCTGACAAGTGACTTTGGTCTATCATTAGTCGCAACGGAGGCCGAGATGGCCCGGATTTCAACCTGGACCCGGAGACACAATATGCGCCTGGAAAGCCAATCCATCGTCGACTATGAACCCATGGCAGAAGAGTTCTGCTTCTGCGTTCCCGCCAGGGAGGGCCACGTCCAGATGGGCGAGAACCGCAATCCACAGCTGAGTTTCGCAGACATTCCCGACGGCACCCGCTCGCTGGTACTGCTTTGCGTGGACCCGGATGTTCCGACCAAACCAGACGACGTAAACCAGGAAGGTCGAAGTGTCCCGGCATCCCTTCCCCGCTGTGACTTTTATCACTGGGTCATGGTGGACATTCCTCCGGGCACCCCAGGCATTGAGGCGGGTGCGGCGTCTTCGGGCATTACCCCGAAAGGCAAGCGCGAACCGGCAGGTCCGGCGGGATCACGCCAGGGACTGAATGACTACACCAACTGGTTCGCCGGCGACCCGGACATGGGCGGTGACTACCTGGGCTATGACGGCCCCTGTCCGCCATGGAATGACGAAATTCTCCACCATTACAATTTTCTGTTGTTTGCGACGGACCTGGAACGCTGCCCGGTAGAAGGACGCTTCACTGGCCAGGACGTGATGGCGGCGATTGAAGGGCACGTGCTGGCCGCGGAGAGCCTGACCGGCGTATATTCCCTGAACCCGGCTTTGCGCTGGAAGTGAAAGAAAGCCGGGGCAGTGCCCCGGCCTTTTCAGGCAGGTCAGCCTCGAATCGGGCTTCTCAGGGGGCGAGATAAATCTCGCCGCCCTTCATCACGAATTCCACCCTGGTCATAAGACTGATGTCTTCCAGCGGATTACCCGGGACCGCCACCACGTCTGCCAGCTTGCCGGGTTCCAGGGTTCCCAGTTGATCATCTATCCCAAGCATCTGTGCAGCAACCAGCGTGGCCGACTGGATGGCCCTCATCGGCGTCATACCACCGCGAACCATGTAAACAAACTCCTGGGCATTATCACCGTGCGCTGAAACCCCGCTATCGGTTCCAAAGGCAATCTTTACGCCGGCATTGTTGGCCCGGGTAAAGGTACTCATGATCTGGGGGCCGATACTGGCGGCCTTGGGACGCACCACGTCAGGAAAAAATCCGTCCTGCTCGGCCATCTTCGCCACATACTCTCCGGCGCTGATGGTCGGTACGTAATAGGTCCCCATGCGTTTCATCAGGGCGATGACCTCGTCATCCATTAAGGTACCGTGTTCAATGCTGGTCACGCCGGCACGCACCGCGCGAAGCATGCCTTCCTTGCCGTGGGCATGGGCGGCTACATGCATATCGTAGTCCTTGGCCGTCAACACGATGGCCCGGATTTCTTCCTCGGAAAATTGCGGATTCAGTCCGTTTCTCGCCACGCTGAGCACACCACCCGTCGCGGTAATCTTGATGAAATCTGCACCATCCTTGTAGCGCTGCCTGACCGCCTTCGCCCCTTCATAGGGACCGTCTGCAACCCCTTCATAGGGTCCAACCTGGGGCTGCAGGTGAGACGCCCAGCCATTGGTAGGATCAGCATGCCCGCCGGTCGTGCCTATACCTTTACCTGCCGAAAAGATTCTTGGACCAGGCACCAGGCCCTTTTCCACTGCCTTGCGCAGGGCGATGGTGACATTGTGTGAATCACCAGGATTTCGCACCGTGGTAAAACCGGCCATCAGTGTCTTCCTGGCGTAATAGGCAGACTTGAGCGCGCCATCGGCGGCGTTCAACTGGAACTCATCCAAGTAGGCCCGGGGCGACATCTCTCCATCCAGGTGCACATGCGTGTCCATCAGACCCGGCATCACGGTGTGCTCACGCAGGTCAATGACCTGGTCCGCATCTCCGGCGACGGTATATCCGTCATTGATTGCCACTACCTTTGAGTTCCGCACA
This sequence comes from Gammaproteobacteria bacterium, assembly GCA_041571575.1. Taxonomy (GTDB): domain Bacteria; phylum Pseudomonadota; class Gammaproteobacteria; order Steroidobacterales; family BM003; genus CAKZML01. The sequence continues at coordinate 4,482 of JBFFTZ010000017.1, forward strand.
ACCAGGGTCACCGCCTTGCGCGCTTCCGGGGCCACGCCGTCAATAAAATTTCCAGCATGGATAAATGTGTCCGCCATGACCGGTCCGGCCACAAGGATCGCAGCCACGGCGGCCATACCCTTGAACAGGCCAAGCCTGGCTTTCAGGACAGGATGCTGCGTCTCTATCATTACTTAATTCCCAGCAATTCCACGTCGAAGATCAGCGTCGCGTTGGGCGGAATCACACCCCCGGCACCACGCGCCCCATACCCCATGTCGGCGGGAATCGTAAGAATCCTGCGTTCGCCAATCAGCATTCCGGCTACCCCTTCATCCCAGCCACGGATGACCCGTCCGGCACCCAGCGGAAAGCTGAATGGCTGCCCACGGTCACGGGAACTGTCGAATTTCTCGCCGCGGTTGTCGACCGCCGCGGGATCATGCAGCCAACCGGTGTAGTGAACCACTGCAGTCTGCCCCGCCAGGATAGCCTCGCCTTCGCCGGTCTGTATTACCTCAATGTTCATCGCCTGCTCTCCCTGGGACACCTGGGTATCCGCTGCCTGTGTTTTCGCCGCTTGTGTAGCCTCTGCCTTTGCAGCCTCCGTGTCCACGGCCTTTTCTGTGCAAGCCGCAAGGCCGCCAAGGCCCGGCACGACAAGCAGAACAGCAGCTATAGTAGAAAATCTCATTCCTTATCCTCGCTTTTGTGAAAACCCAGTGACGCTGAATTGATGCAATATCGCAAACCGGTTGGCTGTGGGCCATCCTCAAACACATGCCCCAGGTGGGCATTGCAACCGGCGCACAGCAATTCGTCGCGAATCATGCCAAGACTGATGTCCCGCTTCACTGATACCGACCCCCCGGAAACAGTGTCCCAGAAACTGGGCCAGCCAGACCCGGAATCGTATTTAGTGTCAGAACCAAACAATGGCGCATCGCAGACCACGCAGGTATATGTCCCCTGCTCCTTGTGATTCAGGTATTCCCCGGTAAAGGGCCTTTCGGTCGCCGCTTCCTGGGTCACCTTGTACTGCTCCGGGGTCAGGTTCTCCCGGCGCCGGTCCTTGTCGTCGCTCATGCTTACTCCCCTGGTACTGCCGATAGCAGGCCCCTGAATCATTCCTCGCCAGTGGATGGCGTGGCGGGGCCGCCCTCAAGGACAGCCGGCTCCATACCCGGCCGCAGGCATTTCATGCGCGCCACCTCGGTCCATAGTGTGCCGTCATCCGTTGCGGAGAACTCGTACTTCCAGTCGAACTGTTGAGGCCTGACGTTGTAGAACGTCACCCTCACCTGGTGATCCGGACCCTGGCCCCACATGATGATGTCACCGTCTTCATCGCTGGCCTCATAGAGATCGAACCGCGCCTGGTCCACCGTGGTCCAGGCAATACGCCACAAGTCGGCCTTGGCATCGAACACCCGCATATTCATACCGATGCTGCCCGGATATTCCTCGTCAGGCTCGGGCTCCCAGATGTCGGTAATCGCATGGCCACCCAGAGCGTAGCTGAATGTCCAACGTGCGCCGCCAGCACGAGGCTGCCAGCTGCCGTCCTGCTGCAAGTAATAGATGGAGCAATCCCAGGGACCACCTAGCCTCCCGAACTGTTCCAGTTCCAGCGGTGCGTCCGGGTGCCGCGTGCCTGCGTCGTATACCGGCTCCGCCGCCAGTTCAGGTTTGACCGCAACCTGGTTGCAGGCGGCCAAACCGGCGCATAACAAAAACAGAAAAATATTCTGACAGACTCTCTGGCTGGTCGTCACGGTCACTCCATGTCGTGCTAAAAGTTGATCTTCGCCGGGTGGACGCAGGCTCAAAACGATCAAGCGCCGCTCCTGGGCTGAAGAGCCAAGTCTACACCGGCCTTGCAACCCAGTGGCAACACTAATGACCAGCCTAGCTGGAGAGCTCCAGCAATAGACGGTTCAAGCGCTTCACAAAACCGGCAGGATCTTCCAGGCGCCCGCCCTCAGCCAGATTGGCCTGATCCAGCAATACACCCGCAAGATCATCAAATCGTGTCGGTTCCGACTCGGACTCCAGGCGCTGCACCAGGGGGTGCTCCAGGTTCACCTCGAGAATAGGCAGTGCCTCGGGGGCTTCCTGGCCCGCCATCTGCATCAGGCGACGCATCTGGGCGCCCATATCGTCCTCATCCACCACCAGGCAGGCCGGAGATTCCGTCAATCGGGAACTTGCCCGCACAGACTGAACCTTTCCTTCCAGCGACTTGGCCAGGCCGTCAAGAACCCCACGATGCTCTTCCGCTGATTTTTCCCGGGCATCTTTCTCGGTATCGTCTTCCATGGCTTCCAGGCCAAGATCACCCCGGGTGACGTCCTTGAACTTCTTGCCTTCAAACTCTCCCAGGTGGGTTACCAGCCAGTCGTCGATACGGTCGCTAAGCAACAACACCTCCACACCCCGCTTGATCAGGCCTTCCAGCTGGGGACTGTTGCGAGCCACATGATGGCTGTCCGCCACCACATAATAAATATGCTCCTGCCCTTCCTTCATTCGCGACACATAGTCGGCCAGGGACTGGTCCTGCACATCGTCGGTGCCGTGGGTGGTGGCAAATCTGAGCAGCCCGGCAATGGCCTCGGAGTTGGCGGCGTCTTCCACCGTCCCTTCCTTGAGCACCTGGCCGAACTGGTTCCAGAATTTCTGGTATTTCTCCTGGTCGTCCCGGGCAAGCTTGGCCAGCATATCCAGCGCCCGCTTGGTAACCGCGCCACGCATGGCCTCCACCGCCGGATTACTCTGCAGCAACTCCCTGGAGACATTTAGCGGCAGGTCGCTGCTGTCGAGTACGCCGCGGATGAAACGAAGGTACAGGGGAAGAAACTGCTCGGCGTTGTCCATGATGAACACGCGCTGCACATACAGTTTCAGGCCACGAGGCGACTCCCGGTTCCACAGGTCAAACGGTGCATTGGAAGGCACGTACAACAGACTCGTGTACTCCCGCTTCCCTTCAACCCGATTGTGGCTCCATGTCAGGGGCGCTTCCACATCGTGAGAGATGTGCTTGTAAAACTCGGTGTACTCTTCATCCTTGATGTCGCTTCGACTGCGAGTCCACAGGGCGGTGGCTGAGTTAACGCTTTCGTATTGAACTTCTCCCTCGGTCTTCTCAGCGCCTTCCTTGATCATCAACACCGGGAAGGCAATGTGGTCGGAGTACTTGCGAACCAGCGACCGTAGTCGGAAACCGTTGGCGAACTCTTTCTCGTCGGCCTTGAGATGCAGAATTACTTCGGTTCCGCGCTGTTCACGCTGCAAGGGAGCAATGGAAAATTCGCCCTCTCCATCGGACTCCCAGCTGACGCCCTCGTCGATGCCGGCATGGACGCTGCGGGTGTTTACCTGGACACGATCTGCAACGATAAACGCGGAATAAAAGCCTACTCCGAACTGGCCGATTAACTGGGCGTCTTTTTTGCCGTCGCCGGTCAGTCCCTGGAGAAATTCGCTGGTGCCTGATTTGGCGATAGTCCCCAGATTGGCAATGACCTCGTCCCGGGTCATGCCGATACCGCTGTCACGGACCGTGAGGGTGCCGGCCTCGGCATCATATTCAACCTTGATATCAAGATTAGCCTGCTGCCCGAGCAGCGCGGGCTGCTCAATGGATTCGAAACGCAACTTGTCCAGGGCGTCCGAGGCATTGGAGATCAGTTCCCTGAGAAAGATTTCCTTGTGGCTATACAAGGAATGGATCATCAGGTGGAGCAATTGCTTAACTTCGGCCTGGAAGCCAAGGGTCTGGGTCTTGTCAGTCATAGTCATCCGTTCGGTTAATTGATCAGCATCGGAACGCCAGAGATGGGGCCATCATTGGCAAATTCAAGACCATACGTGTATGCCTGATGGTCGGCCAGCTGATCGGCTGGCAGAGCAACAAGAGAGTTTTTTGGGGAGGGTCGGAGCAGCGCCGGAAGGATTCCGGGCCAAGGACATGGGGAGCTGAATCCCCTTCCAGCCAATCCACCAAAGGTGAGGGGCCGGATACTACAGAACTAGTTTTCCTGGGCGAACCAGTCCATGGAAGGGCGCAATCTGGCCAGGCGTTCGGCCTCAAGCCGGTCGAGTTCCGAATGGCGATCAAAAACCGTTCGAGCCGCTTCAACTGCGTGGGTTATCCACTCCAGCGGGAAGAGCTTATTGCCGTAGTACTCGAAGCATTCAACTGTATTTGTTTTGTAGTTCACTCTTGGATTTCCATAGTTTGGACAACCGAGTTGTAACTATAGTCGCTGGACTGGTTTAGAAATGTGAGCGCGTTCACGGGTTCGAAATCTTTTTCCGGTTTTGCCGGATTTTACATATTGCAAGCGTATGAATTTTCAGGTGAAAGGCAGGCCGAAAGGATGCTTGGGATGAAACAAAAAGAGGGGCTGTTCAAAGGCCGGGAACGTGCCGACGACTCTGCCTTGCAGGGGGGGGGATAATTATTCGTCCCACTCCTTGCGAACCTTGGCCACCCAGTCACGGTATCCGGCCCAGGTATACAACGACACGGGCTCTGTCCGGGCGCGGGCACCCGGGGTGGACATTTGTGCCAGCCAGCGCCGATAGGCTTCCCAACCCTCTTTCCCGCCACCATTGGAGGGGGAGACGGGACTGTTGCTGGAATTGATCAGAGTCTTGCTAAACTTGCCTTCCATCAGATTTTTCTCCGAATACCTGAACACTAGTCTGACAAAGACCGCGCAGCGCTCACAGGAACTGGTTCACACCTGCGAATCTCCGGGAATGGGGCAAGAAGCTGACTTTTAGGAAGGGAAATGGCCCGGATCAGGCCAGTATTTCTATCGGTGTCAGGTAATCCGTCAACATCCAGACTTCCACAATATCGGCGTTGCTTACAGCGATACAGCCGTTAGTCCAATCACGACTTGTGTAGTAGGACGGGGGCTTGTCCATCTGGTTGGGCAACCCATGAATCATGATGTAATTACCAGGACTGAAGCCGTTTTGGCGCGCCCAATGCTGGTCTTCCTCATTCGGATATGAAATACGAATCGAGAGGAAATAATCACTATCGAAGTTCCGGGCATCCAGGTAGTAATTACCCTCTGGAGTGCGGAAGTCCCCTTCCCGTTTTTTGGGACCGCTGGGCGACAATCCCAGGGAACACTTGAAGCTGCGGATAATCCTGTCACCCCGGTAAAGCTCAACCTTGCGTTGAGCCTTGCGTACCACCACCCGGTCGGCACGTTCTGCCGCCGATGCCTTGACCGGCATAAGACCGGTGGTCAACAGACCCGCTGCCATGCCCCGAAGCAGGGTACGGCGCTGCTGATTGGCAGCCCTGGCTGGCTTGACTGGACTCTTGTCAGCCACGGTCTTCACTTTCGGCACAGGCAACAAAACTTCGGCTCATTTACAAAGGTTCCGTTTTCGGCAACTTGGCAGAATATACCGGCGAGCCCTCCGTCCCCGCAATGACGGGGGGCACATTTTCTTAAAGACCCAGGGCCTCTACACCCAGTTCAAAAAAGATATCCACGGGGATATTGGCATCGGTAAGCCGATCCAGGTCGGACTGAAGCGATGGCCTGATCAACTCCAATTCCTCCATCATCGCCGTCACGCCCTCGTAATCACCGTCACCCTGCAGGGTCAGGATGAGACCTGACAGGCCGGCAATAGCCTGGTCCATGGCGTCCTTGTCGACACTGTAGCGACCAGTCTGCTCATCACGCTTGAAGGCGCCGCGGTCCTGGAAATAATTAAACCTGACCATGTTGGCGCGGCCGTGTGCACTGGAGGCACCAAAACGCACCGAGCGGAAGATGCCGGCCACAAAGGTCACATAGTAGTCCATCAACTCGCCTTCTTTGATCTCGCCCTTTTCATACAGGCTCTTGATCATGTACAGGCCGAGTACATCCGCCTTGCCCTCTTCCATGGCGCTGGCCAGGTCACGCAAGGCAGTGCGCACCAGGCCCTTGCCGGTCAGGGTGTTCTTGATACCCAGGCCGTGGGCCACCTCGTGGAACATGGTGTTGGCAAAAAATGCATCGAAGACAACATGGTGGCGCTGGTCGGCAGCAATGAGCTCATCGGCAATCGGCGCCAGGATGTTGTCAAACTTTGCCCGCATCGCATTTTTCAGCTGAACACGACGGGTACCCTTGGCCAGTTGTACGGTTTCATCATTGGGCAGGTTAATCGCGATGGTCTTGGACCCGGCATTGCAATCACCGGCGTAATACACCACGTCATAGGCGTTGAGGTCAGAATCCGTACCCGGCTCCTCGGCCTTGTAGGCGTCAGGCACGGGCAGACCGGCCTGCAGTTCCGGCAGGAACGATGCATAGCGGGCCAGGCGCTCGCTCCAGGCCACGTCCTTGATCAGCACATAGGCTTCGAAGCTGGCCTTGTAGCCGAAAAGCTTGTCCTCATAGGACTCAATGGGACCGTACACCAGGTCAACAGTGTTGGACTTCATATCCATCCAGGCCATGTCGCTGGCCATGTAGTCATCGCTGAGCAGTGCCTGTGAGCGCAAACGCAAGTAATTGGCGAAACCCGGATCTTCGGCCAACTCGGCAGCCTGGTTCAACAGTTCCGCGGCCCGGGTCAGCTCGGGGGCAAAGGCCTGGGAATACGGCACCACTTTCAGCGCGCCGTTCTCGTCGCGCTTGAGAATGGTGTAAAGACTATCCTTGCCTTCCAGGTCAGCGGCCTCGAACTCTTCCTTGGTCATGTCTTCCGGATAGAAGGTTACTCCCAGGGGCTTTTCACCCACACCGTCAACAAAGGGACGGTCACCGGCCAGCCGGTCCCAGGGTCCGTAGTTCATTTCGGCCATGCGTCGGCTGGGTTCGTGATCCAGGCTATCCAGCAGGGCGGCCTTGTCACCCCAGGCCTGGCGCCAGAACAGATCATCCATGATGGTGGCAGCCTCAATCAGCACCTTGACCATCTCCCGCTTGGCTGGACTAAATCCGCTTATGTCGGTGGTCAGTTTGAAGGGAGCGTAAATGCCCACCCGCTGCTCGGCGTATCGCTGACTCTCGGTCAGGGTGGTCGCGGCGGGGGCCTCTGCGCTGGCAGGCGCTTCGGCTGGCTGCTTACCGCAGGCGCCCAGCACCAGCAGGGCGGACACCGACAGTACGGATAATCTGGTTTTCATGAAAATCTCCCGTGTCATGACGCCCCGGATAATGGGACGCGAATGCACGAGATTGTAACGGATACTGTGGGTCTTGAGGCCTACTCCGCGTCGATCCTTGGACGAAGCAGTTCGGACCACATGCGGGTGGCGCCAATAACTGCCGCTGGCATCACAACAAAATTCACGAATGGCACCAACGTCATCAGCAGCACGGCGGACCCAAAACCCAGCACTACCGGCCTGTGCCGTGCCAGCAACGCGCGCTGTCGACTCAAACTTATACCGTGGTTGGACAGGGGGTAGTCCATGTATTGCAGCGCCAGTATCCAGGCACCAAATGCCCACCAGCACAGGGGAGCAAAGGCATTAACCCCGGGTATCAAAAACAGCAGCAGCAGGGGTATGGCCCACAACACCACGTACAGCAGCTTGCGGATTTCGATCCAGGGCGCGCGCAGCACTTCTTTCCAAAGGGGCCCGGTGTGAGGCAGTTCAGCACCCTTGAACACCTCCCGCTCCGCCTTCTCAGAAAGCAGGCCATTGAATGGAGACCCCAGTAAATTGGCCACCACGGTAAACGTGTAGAACACCATCAGCAGTGCCGTAACGATGAAAATTGGCCACAGCAGCCAGTCCAGGAAGCCAAGCCAGTCGGGTAGCCAGGAAAGCATGCTGTCCAGCCAGACCGCGAATAATTCCTTGGCGCCCCAAATCACCGCCGCAAACAGCAGGAAGTTGATCAGCAAGGGGATAATGACAAACGGCCGCAGCAGCGGATTTGTCAACTGCCCCAGGCCACCCAGGGCATAGGAGGCACCCCGGGAAAAGTCATTGACCATTAGCCGGCCCCTCCGGCCAATACAGAGCGCTTACCCAGGGGAGCAAGCGATACCCTGGCCAGTTTGAAATGCGCCAGGCCAAAAGGAATGCCGATGATGGTCAGGCAATGGAATACGCCCCAGATCACATGGAGGATAGCCAGCCAGAGGCCGGCCAACAGGAACCAGAGTACGTTGGCGAAGCCTGTGCCGGTAATGCGCTCCTGGCCCAACTCCTCGGCATCAGCCAGGGCATTACCGAAGGGCAGCAAAGAGAACATGGCAATACGAAAGGCAGCAATGCCAAAGGGAATGCCAATAACGGTTGCGCACAGCACAATCCCCGCCAGCCCCCAAAACAGAAAACAGGCCACGCCACTGCCCCAAACCAGCCAGATGACATTACCCAGAATTGACCAAAAACCCATGCTGTTGCTCCCTCGCGTTTATTCCTTGACCAGGCGAACCGTGTCACAGGCCTGGTTAGCACCTACCAGTTGCGGCTCCAGCCGGTAGCGCCCACCAGCCTGGACCAGGACTTGCAGCCGGATACGCTGCCGGTCACCACTTGTTGTGACCACACAATCCACCACCAGTTCATGTTCACCAGGCAATACCTGGACCGAGGACTGGGTATCACCCAGGATCCTGTCATCAACACTGCGAAGGTATGCGGCCACCGGAGCAAGGCGGAACTTGGGGTCGCCCTTGATCAGCGCCACCTCATCGGCGGACCTTGCCGCCCCCGGATAGGCCTGTTGGGTGGAACAGGCCAGCAGCATTGCGCAGGCCAGGGCGATTGCCGCCAATCGAATATGGGTCATGAACTAATCTCCCGCAGCCGGCGGCTGCCTTGGGCTACTATAACGGTCCGAGCATCAAGACAGGAACCTCCCGCATGAAACATGTACTGGTTACCGGCGCAAACCGGGGAATTGGTCTGGAACTGTGCCGCCAGCTATCCGAACGTGGTGATGAGGTCATTGCCGTGGTTCGCAAGTCCTCTCCGGAGCTTGAACAACTGGGCTGCCGGGTCGAATCAAGCATTGATGTTACCCATCCCGAAGACCTGGCCCGACTCCAGGCACGGCTGGGCGATCTGACGCTGGACCTGGTTATCAACAACGCCGGCATTCTCAGCAATCAGAGCCTTGGCGAGATTGACGCTGGGGCCATCCAGCAAATCATGGAGCAGTTCAGGGTCAATGCGCTGGGACCGGTACTGCTGGCCCAGGCCTTGCGGTCACGCCTAGCAAAGGGCTCCACCCTGGCAATTATTACCAGCCGTATGGGCTCCATCGCGGACAACACCTCCGGCGGCAGCTACGGCTATCGCATGTCCAAGTCTGCGGCCAATTCAGCGGGGGTGTCATTAGCCAGGGACCTTGCCGGCGACGGTGTCTGCGTACTGATTTTGCACCCCGGTTACGTTCGCACGGAAATGACCGGTCATAGCGGCTTGATTGACCCCGACGAATCCGCCAGGGGACTGATAGAGAGAATAGATCAACTGGGCATGGAAGCCAGCGGCGGGTTCTATCACGCCAACGGCGAAAAACTGCCCTGGTAGCGAGACGCTCCCTGGCGGGAGCCTAGTGCCGTAACTGGCGCTGGATAGAGCGCCGCAGATACGCCGCCACAGGAGGCGGAATACGACAGCCGTTGTCTCGATTGGGATTCACCACCGCACCCTGCTCTTCGGTCACCGCCAGTATCGCGAGAGCGGCGGGGACCTTGGCCAGGTGCTCATAACCGGATGCCCCCAGCATGAATTCCTGGGCCAGATTGCGAGTGGAAAACAGCGCCAACATGCGGTGCTCTGACTCATCCCCTTCGTTAACCAGCAACATCCGGGCATCCCTGGGCAGGGACGAGCAGCCATCCCAGGGGCTGTCCAGTATCACCCAGACATCCCGATCCATCAGCTGCCCCAAAAACGGTAATTGATCCAGTTCCCCGGCATGAAAAGCCTGCAACAACTCATCCGTTGTCGTAGGAGCGGATTGCTTGTCTGTCATCGGAGTTTCTCCGGGCAGCTACCAGGCGGACAAAAAAAACGCGACCCTGGGGCCGCGTCTTTTCATGCTGTCAGCCAGCCGGCTAGCCGCACTTGCTATCACCACAACTCAGGCAGGTCATGCATCCATCCAGCATGATTACCGCCGCAGTGGAGCACTTACCACACAACTGAGCGCCTTCCGGGTACTGGGTGTCGGCAAAGGCGTCGGTCTGCTGCTTGGACGCCTCGTATTCGGCACGCTTCTCGTTCACCAGTTTCATCTGATGCTCGTCAAGGACCGCATCCTTGATCAGGCCAATGCTGATCATATGCTTCTCAATGATGTGTCCCAGCTCAGCAATTATGGAGGGCATAAACTTTCCGCCCGGCTGCCAGTATCCACCACGGGGATCAAACACGGCCTTGAGTTCTTCCACCAGGAAGGTCGAATCCCCACCCTTACGGAAAACCGCGGAGATAATCCGGGTCAGCGCCACGATCCACTGGTAGTGGTCCAGGTTTTTCGAGTTAATAAAAATCTCGAAGGGACGACGGTTCTCGTGGGGCGTGCCCTCATTGAGCAATATGTCGTTGATGGTCACGTACATGGCGTGATCAGCTACCGGCGGCTTTACCTTGTAGGTCGAACCGATGAGCATCTCGGGACGCTCGAGCTTTTCGTGCATCCGGATGACCTTGCCTTCCGCGGAAGTCGCCTTGGTTTCAACCTTGGGAGCCGCGTCCTCTGGCTTCTCCACCTGGTAGCCGACGATCTTGTGATCGATCTTGATTGTCATAATTCTATTTTCTCTCTCGTTGCTCTGTGTCAGCAAGCTTCCGTGATGGCGCTTACCGTGTGTGTTTCAGACCGCCAGACTGGATTTTCTTCGGCCTGGCTGCCTTAGGTTGTGACACCTCACCGGGCGGCTTGCTCACCGCTCCTGCCCAGCGGGTGGTGGATTCATCGACCGCATAAGTAACCTCAGCGGCGCGTCTTCTCCATTTCCTTTCCAGCGGCGACATATTTGTTCCTGGCTACCTCTTTTCGGGGGCTACCCGGGATTCGTTTCTAGAACTTCCCGTAGTAACCCTCTTTGATCGCATCGAATAAATTGGCCGCCGTATGAATCTCGCCATCGTATTCGACTTCCTCGTCACCCTTGAGCTTAAGCTCGGTGCCATCATCCAGGGTGAACACATA
>JBFFTZ010000018.1:0-15571 GCA_041571575.1 Gammaproteobacteria bacterium
CACCTGGAAGGACTCGCTCGGGCGGGTATCCGGGACGTGGTTATTAACCTGTCATGGCTGGGCGAGCAGATTCGTGAACACCTGGGAGACGGTGAGCGCTTCGGAATGGCGTTGCAATATTCCCCGGAAGGGTATCCGGCCCTGGAAACCGGCGGGGGGATATTTCGGGCCCTGCCATTGCTGGGGAACGAACCCTTCCTGCTGGTCAACGCGGATGTCTATTGCCCGTTTGATTTTTCCAGCCTTGGACTGGAGGAGGGGGACCTGGCAGAGCTGGTGATGGTACCTAATCCGGCCCATCATCCTCGTGGAGATTTTGTCCTGGAGCAGGGGCGGGTGCATGCAGGTGATGACCGGCGGTTGACCTTTTCCGGTATCAGCGTGCTGCATCCGGATTTATTTCAGGGCTGTTCCGACGGTGCATTTCCCCTGGCGCCCTTGCTGGTGTCGGCCATGAACAAGGGTCGGGTGTCGGGGAAAGTCCACCATGGGCTTTGGTCGGATGTGGGGACGCCGGAGCGATTGGCCCAGCTTGAAGCGGCGCTCAATCGGCGCTGATCAATGCGTCCTTGTCTGCAGTGAACCCCAGGTGGCGAAGCAGGTGCGGTGCCAGTACCCGGGCCATTTGTGCTACATCCGAGGGGTCGCCAAGTTCACTCAGTTGTGTCACTTTCAGTCCCTGGTAGCCGCAGGGGTTGATTCGCGAAAATGGTTCCAGGTCCATATCCAGGTTAAAGGCCAGCCCGTGATAGGTGCAGCCTCTTCGCACCCGAAGACCAACACTCGCCAGTTTCATGCCCTCGACATATACACCCGGGGCGTCCGCCCGGGGATAGGCCTCGATGCCATATTCCGCTGCGCTGTCGACCACAGATCTTTCCAGTGCGGTGACCATGTCGCGAACGCCCAGGCTTGCTCGTCGCAGGTCTATCAGTGGGTAGACCACCAACTGTCCCGGCCCGTGGTAGGTCACCTGTCCGCCTCGATCAATCGGCACCACGGGAATGGCGCCCGGAGCCAGCAGGTGTTCGGTGCTGGCGTTCATTCCCAGGGTGAAAACCGGCGGATGCTGCAGGAACCAGATTTCGTCAGCCGTGTTCTCGTCCCGGACATCGGTGATTTTTTGCATCTGGCGCCAGGTTGGTTCGTAGTCCACCTGGCCCAGGTATTTAAGCGTCGGAGATATCTTGCCGGTATTGCTCATGGCTGCCTATAGCGCCATTTTCACGAGTTCGCAGGCAGTCAGGGCACGATAAATCGAATCCAGTTGCTGCTGGTTATCCGCTGACACGGTGAAGGTCAGGGCCAGGTAACGCCCCTGGGTGCTGTGCCGCTCCGTCACCCGGGAACCTTCCAGGGTGCCGGTGTGGGTTTCCACAATCTGCCTGGCTACCAGGCGAAACTCCACACTGTCTTCGCCCATCACCTTGATAGGGAATTCACAGGGAAATTCCATCAGGGTCTCTTTAGTCATTGGCGCTCTCCTGCTTGTAGTCCTGGAAGCGGGCATCAATGGCGCGCCATAGCGGGCCGGGATGTCCGTCGCCGACAGGATGTCCATCAACCAGTGTCACCGGGAGCAGTTCACGGGTCGCGCTGGCGAGCCAGATTTCGTCGGCCTCAGCCAGTTCATTCATATCGATGGGCCCTTCCCTGACCGGCGTCCCATTGGCTTCGCACAGCTCCGCCACCAGGTCCCGGGTGGTGCCGGGCAGGATTTCCGGGCCATAGGGTGGCGCGTAGACCCGGCCTTTCTTAACCACGAATACACTGCTTGAGGAACCCTCGGTCAGCTGGCCGTTCCGATGCAACAGGCACTCCTGGGCATGATGCTCGTGAGCTTCCGAGTACAAAAGTATGTTGGCCAGCAGGGAGGTGCTCTTGATGTCGCAACGGTCCCAGCGGGTGTCATCCCGGGTGATGACCTGCAAGCCCCGTTCAAGCAGCTCCGGGCTGCGGCTTTTCAAGGCCGCGGTCATGGCAAACACCGTGGGTATAAGGCCCTTGGGGATCAGGTGATTACGGGTGTTCTCGGCGCCCCGGCTGATCTGCATGTACACCGCCATGGATCCACCACCATTGCGGGCGATCAATTCCCTGACCAGCGAGCCCCATTGTTCGCGATCCAGTATGGGTTCCATGTGAATCTGCGCCAGGCTGCGCTGCAGGCGCTGGTAGTGAAATTCGCTGCGAAAGGGGCGGCCCTCATATACAGGTATGACTTCGTACACGGCATCACCGAACAGGAAACCCCTGTCCAGCACGGGTATGCGCAGGCTCGTGACATCCGCGAATTCGCCGTTCAGGTAACCGATTGTCATGGGAGCTGCCATGTGTTCGGGGGGTTATTCGAACCAGAGCTGGATTTCATCCAGCATGCGGTCGAAGAAACCGCCTTCGGGCACGTCGCGCAGAGCACGCAAGGGTTCCCGGGCGATGACTTCACCATCCAGCATGATGCGCACCTGGCCCAGTTCCTGGCTGGTGCTTACCGGCGCCATGATGTTGGTATTCAGGTCCATTTCGGCGCTGAGCAATTCGCGACGCCCGGCGGGCACTACCGCGGAAAGCGCTTTGTTCAGGCCAAGTTCGACTTGCTCGAATTCGCCTTTCCAGACTCTCGCCTTGGCAATCGGGGTGTCCTGTTCGAACAACTGGTGGCGCTCGTAGAATCGAAATCCGTAGCCCAGCAGTGACTGGCTGGCGTTGGCTCGTGACTTGGCGCTGGAGGAGCCCATGACCACCGACACCAGGCGCATGCCCTGCTGTTCGCCAGAGGACACCAGGCAGTAACCCGCGGCATCGGTCATGCCGGTTTTCAGGCCATCCACCCAGTCCAGGCGCCACAACAATGCATTTCGATTGTTCTGGCTGATGCCGTTGTAACGGAAGGATTTCTGCGAATACCAGCGGTAATACTGGGGAAACTCCTCAATGATTGCCCGGGCCAACCTGCCGATATCGGTGGCGGTGGTGATGTGATTATCCGTGGGCAGGCCGGTGGCATTGTTGAACTGGGTGTTGCTCATGCCAAGCCGGCTGGCATATTCATTCATCATCGCGGCAAAGGTGGCCTCGGAGCCGGCCACGTGTTCAGCCAGGGCGACACTGGCGTCATTGCCCGACTGTACGATCATGCCCTGCATCAGGTCTTCCACGGATACCTGTTTACCCACCTCGATGAACATACGCGAGCCCTGGGTGCGCCAGGCTTTCTCGCTGATGGTGACCATGTCGCTGAGCTGGACCTTGCCCGATGCCAGTTCATGGAACAGCACATAGGCGGTCATCAGCTTGGTCAGGCTGGCGGGTTCCAGGGGTTCATCCGCATTTTTGCTGGCCAGCACCTGTCCGGAGCTTTGCTCCATCAGCAGGTAACCCCGCGCATCTATGCTGGGCGGATCAGGGATGGGCGGCAGAGGCGACTGGGCCTGGGCCAGGGACAAGGCGCAAAGGCCTGTGAATACGGGAATTAGTTTCAGGATTTTTGAAATCAGCTGCATGGGGAATATCTGGGCCATTGCGTGTTGGCGAAAAGGGGACATTCTAACCGCCGTGGAAATTTCTGTCAGTGTCGGCGGTGCCACGGATTACTCCAGGGCCATGTGAATATCGGTGTAGTCGAGCTCTCGTAGTCGGGTCATGGCGGAGTCAAAACCGGCTTGATCCGCCAGCGGGCCGACCCTGACCCGGTAAATATTGGTTTCTCCCTCACCCGTGATGCGCACCACAGTGGGGAACCCCAATTCTTGCAGGATCAGTTCCAGTCGGGCCGCGTTTTCCGCAGCCCCGAACGCACCCACCTGGATAAACATCACCGCATCGCCCGAGGCTGCGATGGCTGGAGGCTCTTCCTGGGTGACCGGTGGTGGGAGTTCGGTGCCTTCCAGGGCGGGGTCGTTTGGCAGCAGGGTTTCAACAAAGACCCTGGCCGTGCCCTTATCGGTCATGTCCAGCTTGATGGCGGCCGTGTAGGAAAGATCAATGATGCGATCGCCAACGAATGGTCCGCGGTCGTTCACCTTGACCACGATCTGGCGTTCGTTTTCAAGATTTGTGACCCGCACATAGGTGGGCAGTGGCAGGGTCTTGTGGGCGGCGGTCATGGCGTACATGTCGTAAGGCTCGCCGCTGGAGGTCCGCTTGCCGTGGAACTTGGTGCCGTACCATGACGCAGTGCCGGTTTCGCTGTAGCCCTTGCTGGTCTCCATCACGTAGTAGCGCTTGCCAAAGACCTCGTAGTTCGGCGGATTGCCATAGGCGCTGCGTGGCTCGTGGCGAACCTGGGCATCGGGAATCGTGGATACATCAACTTGCCTGGTCGGAGCGCTATCGCTAACGCTGACCTCGTGGGTTGTGCTGCAGGCGGCCAGGCCGATCAGTGCAACTGCCGGAACAAGTGTTCGATACAAGGACCTCATTCTGGCAGCTTAATCCTGTGCACGATTTCCTGGGACAGCTGGTGAACGGCCAGCGCGTACATCACGCTGTGGTTATAGCGGGTGATGACGTGGAAGTTGTTAAAGCCCACCCAGTATTCGGGGCCGTTGACTCCCTGCAACTTGATGGCCATGGCCGGCGCATCCTCGCCAAGGCTGGTGTCGAATTTCCATCCGGCGGCACGCAGGGCGCCTACCGTGGTTTTCAGGCCCAGCTCGCGGGAGCCGGGGATGGATTTGCCCTTGCGTGTGGCGCGTGCTGCCACGTCTTCACCCTGGCGCCAGCCATGGGCCTTGAAATAATTGGCGACGCTGGCTAACACGTCATTCCAGTTTTCCCACAGGTCGATGCGCCCGTCGCCGTCCTCATCCACCGCAAAGGAGCGGAAACTGGAGGGGATGAACTGGGGTGACCCCATGGCGCCGGCGTAGGAGCCGGTAGCCGAGAGCAGGTCCACGCCGGACTCACCGCTGAGCACAAAAAATTCTTCCAGCTGGCTGCGGAAGAACTTGCTTCGCGGAGGGTATTCAAAGGCCAGGGTGCTCAGCGCATCCAGTACTCTGTGACTGCCGGTGATCCGGCCGTAATAGGTTTCCACGCCAACGATGGCCACCAGCGCTTCGGGCGCCACGCCGTATTCCTTGCCGATGCGGGTGATCAGGTCATGATTGGCATCCCAGAAATCATGCCCCTGGCTGATGCGTTTTTCGGTAACAAAAATCGGGCGGTATTCGAACCACTTCAGGGCCCGCTCCGCGGGCTTGCTGATGGCGTCCAGGATTCCCTGCTTGATTTCCGCCTGGGCCAGGGCTGACTTCACCAGTTCCGGATCCAGCCCGTGTTTTTCGTGCATTTCGGAGACAAAGTTGACGACGTCATCCTTGTCTGTATCCAGGCTGCGGGCATGGAGGGCGGGTACCAGCAGCAGGCAGGCCAACGGGCCGGCGAGCAACCGGGCGGGGAATCTTCCGTTGATAGTTGTCAGGTTAAATATTGTCACTGGGGCAAAAGCTTCCTGTGGGTATGGATTGACATCAGAATACCGAAACCGGCCATGAGGGTCACCATGGAAGTTCCACCATAGCTCACCAGGGGTAGTGGCACCCCCACCACGGGCAGTAATCCTGAAACCATGCCCATGTTGACGAAAAAGTACACGAAGAAGGTCAGTGAAATACTTCCGGCCAGCAATCTGGAGAAGGTGTCCTGGCCCTGGCTGGCGATATACAGACCCCGCGCCACGATGAACAAATACAGCAGAATAAGCACCAACTGGCCCATCAGGCCGAATTCTTCACCCAGCACGGCGAAGATAAAGTCCGTGGAACTTTCCGGGAGAAATTCCAGCTTGGCCTGGGAGCCATTCAGCCAGCCCTTTCCAAATACGCCGCCGGATCCAATGGCGATTTTGGACTGGATGATGTGGTAACCCGAGCCCAGGGGGTCGCTTTCAGGATTCAGCAGCGTGAGCACACGCTGGCGCTGGTAATCGCGCATAAAATGCCACAGCAGGGGAAGCGCGCCCAGCGCCATGACCGCCAGGGTGAGCATCATCCGGAAGCGCAGGCCCGCTAGCAACACCACGAAAATGCCGCTGCTCGCGATCAGCAGCGAGGTGCCCAGGTCGGGTTGCCTGGCGATGAGCAGGGTGGGCACGAGGACGATCACGGCCAGCACCAGTAGTTCCGTCAGGCTGGGTGGCAGGCGGCGCCTGTGCAGGAACCAGGCGGCCATCATGGGCACGCCAAGCTTCATCAGTTCAGATGGCTGAAAGCGGAAGAATCCCAGGTTGAGCCAGCGCTGGGCGCCCTTGCCAATTTGTCCGCTAACCAGCACCGCCACCAGCAAGGCCGTACCGGCCAGGAACAGCCAGGGCGCCCACATGCGCAGGTAGTTGGGAGGAACCTGGGCTACCAGCAGCATTGCGCCCATGGCCACTGCCAAGCGGGTCACCTGCCGAACGATCAGGGACGAATCCTGGCCACCGGCACTGTACAGGACGACCATCCCCAATCCGCATACCAGCATCAGGCCGATGAGCAGTGGCCCGTCCACGTGCAGGCCTCTCATCACCCGGGCCGCGACGCCAATGGTGCGGTCCGAGGTGCTGGTGTTAAGGTCGCTGATATCGTTCATGGCTTGTAGTTCTGCATATAGGCATCCAGGACCTTACGCGCTACCGGGGCTGCCGAGGTGCTTCCGCCGCCGCCATGTTCCACCACCACGGCAATAGCGATCTCGGGATTCTCGGCCGGTGCGTACGCTATGAACAGGGCGTGGTGACGCAAGTGTTCCGGCACCTCGTCCGCCTCGTATTCTTCATCCTGGGCAACACTGAAAACCTGGGCCGTGCCGGACTTGCCGGCATACCGGTAGCTGGCGCCTGCGGCCGATGCTCGTGCCGTGCCTTTGGGGCCGTGAAGAACGTCTTCCATGGCCTTGCTGATAACGGTCCAGTAATACGGATCGTCCACCGTTACCGGTGGTAATTCCTCCAGCGGCAATTCACTGACCTCACCGGTGAGGGGGTCGCGTTTGCCGGCAAGCAGTCGCGGCCGGTAACGCTTTCCCTTGGCGGCGATGATGGCGGTGGCCTCGGCAAGTTGCAGTGGAGTGGTCAGCATATAGCCCTGGCCTATGCCTGCAATCACGGTTTCGCCGGGATACCAGGACTGGTCCTGGCGTTTTTCGAAGGCGGATTTTTTCCAGGCCCGTGACGGAATCAGTCCCGGCTTCTCCCCGGGGATATCGATGCCGCTAATGCTGCCCAGGCCAAAGGTGACGAGAAAATCATGCAAATTTTCGATGCCCAGTTCTATGGCGATTTCATAAAAGAAGACGTCACAGGACTCGGCGATGGCTTCCGTCATGTCTACCTGTCCATGGCCTTCCTTTTTCCAGTCCCGATAGCGATGCTTGCTGTCGGGCAGGGTGAAGTAGCCCGGGCAGAAATGCTTCTTCGTGGGGTTTTCCTTCAGGTATTGAAGGCTGGCCAGGGCGATAATCGGCTTAACCGTCGAGCCTGGCGGGTATTGGCCCCTGAGGGCCCGGTTGAACAGGGGGATGCCCGGGTCGTTTTGCAGGGCGTTGTACTGGCTTTGGCTAAATCCCTCTGCAAATTGATTGGGATCAAAAGCAGGGGTGCTGGCGAACACCAGTACGTCACCGTTTCTCGGGTCAATGGCAACCACGGCACCGCGATGATCGCCCATGGCCTCGTAGGCGATTTGCTGCAAGTTGATATCCAGCGTTGAGATCAGGTCGTCACCCGCCACCGGTGGTTGCTGGGGAGTGTGTTTCAAGGCCCGACCCTGGGCGTTGACCAGGTTTTCCTGGTAACCGACCTTGCCCAGCAGACTGGCCTCATGGGAGCGTTCGATGCCCAGCTTCCCAATCTGATTGGTGCCCGCGTACGCTGACGGGTCGGAACGCCTCAGGTCGGCTTCGTTAATGCTGCTGACGTAGCCCACCACGTGACTGGTGATTTCCCCGAAAGGATACTGGCGGATAAGTCGGGCACGGATGTCGACGCCGGTGAATTCCTGACGCCTGACCGCGAACCTGGCGACTTCCTGGTCGTTCATCTGGTAATTCAGCGTGACAGGCTCAAACTTGCGACGGCTCAGAATCAAGCCGGTCAATCGCTCCACGTCCGCTTCCTTGACCAGTCCGACTGACACCAGGCGCCTCAGGGTATCGTCCAGGTCTTTGACACTCTCCCGGGTTAATTCCAGCTGATAGGCAGGCAGGTTCTGGGCAATGATTTGGCCGTTTCGGTCGTAAATGAGTCCCCGGGTTGGCGGCAGAGGTTCGATGCGCACGTGGTTACCCTGGGACAGGGCGCTGAAGTGTTCGTAGTTGGTGATCTGCAGGTTGATCAGCCTGGCCACCACCACGCCAATCAACACCAGGGCGAGGATTCCACCCAGGACTACGCGGCTGACGAACATGCGTTGTTCGCGCCAGTGATCCTTGAGGGCGATATTTCCTATCATGACGGTTGCGCGGTCAGGTTTTCAGTATGCGCGGCCAGAGAATTCTGAAGGCCGCTTGCAGGGGAACCCAGGCCACCACGCCCAGCGCGATGGCATACCAGCGATCCAGGCCCGGGGCGGGGCCTCCGATCACGCCTTCAATCCAGAACAATACAAAGTGGTACAGGGCCAGGAACATGGCGACAGCCGCCGCCTGCTGGCCCAGCGGAAATACGCGTATGCGCAGGTAGAACTTCACCGTGAGGTAGCCTACCAGGGTCATGGCCATTGCCTGGGATCCCAGCAAGGTACCCTGCATCACATCCAGCAGCAGGCCGCCGACCCAGGCCGCCCCGACACCCACCCGGCGCGGGTAATGCAGGGCCCAGCAGATCACAACCAGCGCCACCCAGTCCGGGTTCCAGACGGCGTAGTCGTAGGGCAGGGGAAGGACAGACAGCATTAACGCTACCCCGAGGCTCAGCCAGAACTGCCAGGGAGGTGTCCTCATTCCTGAACCTCCTCTTCATTTTCCTGGCGAACCCGTTGAGGCTCACCGAACCAGACCAGTAGCACTTGTCTCCCACGATCAAGTTGGGCGCTGGGGCGGGCGCGCACTGTCGCAAAATTCTTGCCGGAGTCTCTGAGTACTTCAGACACCACGCCCACCGGGTAGCCGGGCGGAAATTGTCCGCCGAGTCCGGAGGTCACCAGCAGGTCGCCGACCTGGATGTCCGTACTGTTGGGCAAGAAAGGCAGATTCAGTTCCCTGGCGTCGCCGCTGCCCAGCACCACGGTACGAATGCCGTTGCGGTTGATTTCAACCGGTGTGGCGTGACTGGGGTCGGTGATCAGTATTGCCTGGGAGGACAGGGGTTCCGCGCTGGTGATCTGTCCGATCACCCCGTAGGCATCCAGGATGGCCTGGCCGGTATAGGCGCCGTCCCGGCTCCCCTTGTTGATGACCAGGCGGTGACGGTAGGGGTCAAGATCCACCGATCGAATCTCCGCCACCAGGATGCGTTCCGCGACCTCAGCGGCCGAGCGCATCATTTCTCTCAGCCGGGTGTTCTCAACCTGCAGGGCGTCGAGTTTCTGGAGCTGGAATTGTTGCTGAAGAATCTGGCTACGCAGCGCCTCGTTTTCTGAGAGCAACGCATTACGGCTGGACAGGGACTGGCTGACCCAGCTGCCGACGGTAAAAGGCAGGTTCACCAGGGCTTGCAGCGGGTAGGTGGCGACCGACAAGGCGGCTCTCACATTTTGGGTCTGGTTTTGCTGGTGATCCAGCACCATGAGCAGGATGCAGACCACCCATAACAGCAAAAAGCGACTCCCCGGGGAGGGGCCCCGAAGAAGAAGCGGCCGGTGTTGCTCAGACTGGATTGCCATGGGCCCGCGCGTCCACCCGGGCAGCTTGTCCCGGGCGAGGTAAATATTGTGTTAGGGATTTGCGGGCGACCGGGCCGGTAATTCGGTCTGGGTCGGCCGTCCGCTTGCTCACCGGATCAGTCCAGGTTGAACATGGCAGGTCCGTGCTCGTCCATCAGTTCAAGCACTCGGCCGCCACCGCGGGCCACGCAGGTAAGGGGTTCGTCCGCCACCACTACCGGCAGTCCGGTCTCTTCCATGAGCAGCTTGTCCAGGTCCCTGAGCAGTGCGCCACCACCGGTCAGCACAATGCCGCGCTCGGCGACATCGGCGCCCAGTTCCGGTGGAGTCTGCTCCAGGGCCGCCTTGACCGCACCCACGATGCCTTGCAGGGGTTCCTGCAGGGCTTCAAGAATTTCGTTGCTGTTCAGGGTAAAGCTGCGGGGTACGCCCTCGGACAGATTGCGGCCCTTGACCGAGATTTCCCGCACTTCCTGGCCCGGATAGGCAGAGCCGACTTCGTGTTTAATGCGCTCGGCGGTCGCTTCACCGATCAGGATGCCGTAGTTGCGGCGCACGTAATTGATGATCGCGTCGTCAAAACGGTCACCGCCAATGCGCACCGAGGCCGCATAGACAATGCCGTTCAGGGAGATGACCGCCACCTCGGAGGTGCCGCCACCGATATCCAGCACCATGGAGCCACGGGCTTCATGTACCGGCATTCCCGCGCCCATTGCCGCAGCCATGGGTTCGTCAATCAGGTAGACCTTGCGCGCGCCGGCCCCTTCGGCAGACTCCCGGATAGCCCGGCGTTCCACCTGGGTGGAGCCATAGGGCACGCAGATCAGAACCCGCGGACTGGGCCGAATAAAGCGGCCTCCGTGGGCTTTCTTGATGAAGTACTGCAGCATCTTTTCGGTCACCGTGAAATCGGCGATCACGCCGTCTTTCAGGGGCCGGATGGCAGTAATGTTGCCGGGTGTACGGCCCAGCATGTTTTTTGCTTCCTGACCCACGGCTTCCATGGTGCGCCCGCGGCCACCGCCTTCCTCACGGATAGCGACCACCGATGGCTCGTCAAGGACTATGCCTCGGCCACGCACGTAGATGAGAGTATTTGCAGTTCCCAGATCTATCGAAAGATCGTTTGAGAAGTAGCCCAACAGGTTCTTGAACATGTATGGATCAGCCTGGGTTTCAAATGGCGGAATTCAACGCGCTACTCTAACAATGGGTAGGACTTTGGGCAAGCAGCCGTGTATTATTGGCGGCTCTTTTTTTTAAGTCTCCCCACGGAGAATAGCTGTATGTCTCTTACAAAGCGTGAGGTAGAAAACGTCGCACACCTGGCCCGATTGGAGATTACCGAGGGCGAGATTGAGCGAGTTGTCGAGAACCTCTCTTCAATTATCAATTTTGTAGACCAGTTGCGAGGCGCTGATACCGGCGATGTCTTGCCCATGGCGCACCCGCTGGACATGAGTCAGCGACTGCGGACCGACGAGGTAAGCGAGTCGGATCAGCGCGAGCGTTTCCAGGCTAACGCCTCGGCCGTCGAGGCCGGTTTGTACCTGGTTCCGAAGGTTATTGAATAAAGACCGCCAGATTCTGGGCCAAAAACTGGCCAGAACGTTCCCACAGGCAAGCTATGGCTGCCAAATGTCTCCGATTGCAGACAGGTTCGAATGATGCACAAGAAGACCGTCGCCGAAATATCCCGTTCCCTGAAGGCAGGGGAATTCAGCAGTGTCGAGATTACTCGGCACCTGCTTTCCCGTATTGACTCGCTGGACAAGAACCTCAACAGCTTCATAACGGTCACCGCCGACCTGGCGCTGGCCGCTGCCGCGGCAGCTGACAAGAGAATTGCCAGTGGTGACGCCGGGCCCCTGACCGGGGTGCCCATCGCCCACAAGGACATATTCTGTACCGATGGCGTGCGTACCAGCTGCGGCTCCCGGATGCTGGATAACTTCGTCTCTCCCTACGATGCCACCGTTGTCGCCCGCTTGAAGGCTGCCGGCATGGTGATGCTGGGCAAGACCAATATGGACGAGTTCGCCATGGGCTCTTCCAACGAGACCAGTTTTTACGGCCCGGTGCGCAATCCCTGGGATTTGAACACCGTCCCCGGTGGTTCCTCGGGCGGTTCGGCGGCGGCTGTGGCCGCCCGGCTGGCTCCGGTGGCCACCGGCACTGATACCGGCGGCTCCATCCGCCAGCCGGCAGCCTTGGCAGGCATTACCGGCGTGAAGCCGACCTATGGCCGGGTTTCCCGCTACGGCATGATCGCCTTCGCCTCCAGCCTGGACCAGGCCGGAACCCTGACCCAGAACGCGGAAGATGCCGCCCTGGTCCTGGAAGCCATGTCCGGATTCGACAAGCACGACTCCACCAGTTCTCCGGCCGCCGTACCGGCTTATCACGGTTCGCTTAACGAGAGCCTGGAAGGACTGCGTGTAGGTGTTCCCCAGGAATTCCTGGACGAGGGCCTGGATCCCCTGAACCGCGCCGCCGTGGAAGCCGCCCTGGACGTGTATCGCTCCCTGGGCGCCACCATTCACGCTGTGAGCATGCCCAGCCTGGCCTTGTCGGTGCCCACCTATTATGTGGTGGCGCCGGCGGAAGCCTCGTCCAACCTGTCCCGTTTTGACGGTGTGCGCTTCGGTTACCGCTGTGAGAATCCGGTCGACCTTGTGGATATGTACAAGCGCAGCCGTGGCGAAGGCTTTGGTGAAGAGGTCAAGCGCCGCATCATGACCGGCACCTATGTGCTCTCTGCCGGGTACTACGACGCTTACTACCTGAAGGCTCAGAAAGTACGTGAGTTGATCGCCGAGGATTTCACCAGGGTGTTCAAGGAAGTGGATGTGCTGATGGGTCCGACCACCCCGGAGCCGGCCTTTGAGCTGGGCTCCAAGACCGCCGATCCGATCACCATGTACCTGAACGATATTTACACGATTGGTGTGAACCTTGCGGGCCTGCCCGGCGTGTCTATCCCCTGCGGATTTGTGAACGACCTGCCGGTGGGATTACAGCTGATTGGCTCGCATTTTTCCGAGGCGAAATTGCTGAATGTAGCCCACCGCTACCAGCAGGAAACCGATTGGCACCAGCGCCTCCCCGGCAGTGACTACGAATAAGAACCAGGGCAATAAATCATGGAATGGGAAACTGTAATCGGGCTGGAAATACACGCACAGCTCAATACCGTCAGCAAGATCTTCTCTGGTGCGTCGACCGCCTACGGGGCCGAGCCCAATAGCCAGGCCTGCCTGGTGGACCTGGGCTACCCGGGCCAGTTGCCGGTGCTCAATGCGGAGGCGGTTGCCAAGGCAGTGAAGTTTGGCCTGGCTACCGGATCGAAAGTGGCGCGCCGCTCGGTGTTCGCCCGCAAGAACTATTTTTATCCTGACCTGCCCAAGGGCTACCAGATCAGCCAGTTCGAACTGCCCATCGTGGAGACGGGCAAGATTGAGGTGGTGCTGGAAGATGGCAGCATCAAGGTCGTGGGGCTGACCCGGGCGCACCTGGAAGAGGATGCAGGCAAGTCCCTGCACGAGGACTTTGCGGGCATGACCGGTATCGATCTGAACCGGGCCGGTACACCGCTGCTGGAAATCGTTTCCGAGCCGGAGATGTACAACGCAAAGGAAGCGGTGGCCTACATGAAGACCATCCACACCCTGGTGCGTTACCTGGACATTTCCGACGGCAACATGCAGGAAGGCTCGTTCCGCTGTGACGCCAACGTGTCCGTGCGTCCCAAGGGTAGCGAAAAATTCGGCACCCGCGCAGAGATCAAGAACCTTAATTCTTTCCGTTTCGTTGAGCGCGCCATCAACTTCGAAGTGGAGCGTCAGATCGACATCCTGGAAAGCGGTGGCAAGGTGGTGCAGGAAACCCGCCTGTACGATTCAGTCAAGGACGAGACGCGCTCCATGCGTAGCAAGGAAGAGGCGAATGACTACCGCTACTTCCCTGATCCTGACCTGCTGCCGGTAGTGCTTGAGGAAAGCTATATCGAGGACATCGGCAAGACCCTGCCTGAGCTGCCCGGTCAGAAGCGCAAGCGGTTCATTGATGAACACGGCCTGTCCGCCTATGACGCAGGCGTGCTCACCGCCAGCCGCGAGCTGGGTGATTACTATGAGCACGTGGTTGAGCGCCTGGGTGGTGATCCCAAGCTGGCCGCCAACTGGGTGTCTGGTGAGCTGGCCGGTGCCCTGAACAAGGCGGGCCTGGACATCACCGAAAGCGTGGTGGGTCCCCAGGCGCTGGCGGACATGCTGGGCCGGATCCTGGACAACACCATCTCGGGCAAGATCGCCAAGGACGTGTTCGAGGCCATGTGGAATGGCGAGGGCACGGCTGATGAGATCATCGAGGCCCGTGGTCTGAAGCAGATCACCGACAGTAGCGCCATCGAGGCGGTCATTGACCAGGTGATGGAGGCCAACCCGGGGCAGCTGGCGGATTACCGTTCCGGCAAGGACAAGCTGTTTGGGTTCTTCGTGGGCCAGGTGATGAAGGCCACCCAGGGCAAGGCGAATCCTGCCCAGGTGAACGACGTGCTTCGCAAGAAGCTGGCCGGCTGACAGATACCTGACGTGCGCAAATCATGAGCCAGGACCCATGAGTCAAGACAAGGACCAGCTAAGACGTTTTGTTTTTGACCAGTTGCCCGTGCACGGGCGCCTGGTGAACCTGAACGCCTCATTAAAGGCGGTGATGGATCTGCATCCCTACCCGGAGCCGGTGCGTGAACTGCTGGGCCAGGCCATGGTTGCATCCGTGCTGCTGGCGGCCACCCTGAAGTTCCACGGTCAGTTGACCCTGCAGTTGCAGGGCGATGGCGACATAAAGATGCTGGTTGTCCAGTGCACTGACGAGTTGTCGCTGCGCGGCCTGGCTCGCTATGAGCCGAATCTCAAGGGCAAGAGCTTCCTGGAACTGGTAGGCAAGGGTCGCATGCTGGTCACCCTGGAAACCGGCAATGCCGACAACCGCTACCAGGGCATCGTGCCCCTGGAGGGCGACAGCCTTGCCCAGTGTCTTGATGCCTACTTCTACACCTCCGAGCAGTTGCCGACCCGTTTCTGGCTGGCCAGTGGCCAGGCCACTGCGGCAGGCATGTTGCTGCAGCAACTGCCCCACGGCGCCGCCGTGGGTGACGAGGATGCATGGCCACGCCTTAATATGCTGGCCGGCACTCTTACCGACCCGGAACTGCTGGAGCTTTCCGACCGGGAAGTTCTTTTGCGCCTGTTCCACCAGGAAGACGTGCGGATGTTCGAACCCCGGCGTGTCACCTTCAGCTGTCTGTGCACCCGGGATCGGGTGGAAGACGTGCTCAAGATGCTGGGAGAAGAAGAGGTGGGCGAGGTGCTTTCCGAGAAGGGCCAGGTGGAGGTGCATTGCGAATTCTGCAACAAACCCTACCGGTTCGATGAAGTGGATACCGCCCGCTTGTTCGCCTCGGGTATGGGCGGGGGTTCCTCCTCGGTCCATTAAATCCGCTGGCCTGGCCCGCGGTTTCCTTTAATGTTCTTGATTTCCCCGGTGTCCGGGGGAATTTGGCTTGCCTTCAGTCAGGTCGGGCGTCATACTGTTCGCCCTCATACATAAAGACATCCTTATATTGTTATGTCTAATTCCCAATCCAGTCTGGAAATCCTGTTGCAGGGACTCAAGGCCAGTGCAGACCCAACCCGTCTGCGCCTGCTCGGTCTGTGCGCCAGTGGCGAGTTGACCCAGGCTGAACTGACCGAAGTGCTGGG
>JBFFTZ010000019.1:0-15567 GCA_041571575.1 Gammaproteobacteria bacterium
CGGGTCTGTCCATCCGGTGAGATCACCTCGACCGCATGGTTCAGTCCCACCCGTACTTTACGCTCCAGGAACAGCAATGGCCCCTCGATACGCCGGCAAGCCTTTTCCAGTACCAAATCAGCTTTCACGGCTGCTACTCCCGGCCAGGGATTCCACTTCGTATTCAAGTTGCCTGCGAAGCAATTCCAGCCTTTTTATCTGGTCCTCACCAAACTCTTCGCCCAGCCGATGCAATCGCCTCAGCAAGGGAAGTTTCGCAATCTCTGCAGGCGCTGCGCCTGCCTGGACCGCTTTTTCGGCAAGCTGGATAAAATCCATGACGGCCAGGAGCATTGCGGTCTGGCGTTTGGGTGAGCAATACCGGTCTACCGGTGAGAAGGATGACTGCCGCAGAATGCCCTCGTTCACCAGCTCGGCACACAACAGGGTCAGTTGCTGGGAAGCGGGCAAGGAATCCCTGCCGACGATGCGGGCCATTCTCTCTAGCTGGGCCTGTTCCTCCAGCAGGGTCAGGAGACGGCGACGGTGGTTTGCCCAGTCCGGGTTGCCGTGGCCCTGCCACCAGTGAGCCAGGGCGCCGGCATCGCTGGAATAGGATCGCAGCGGGTGGATGGCCGGATAGAAGCGGGCCTGGGCCATGTCACGATCAAGTGCCCAGAAGCATCGAACAAAGCGCTTGGTGTGAGTGGTTACCGGTTCGGAGAAGTCGCCTGCCGGGGGGCTGACCGCACCGATAATCGTCACCGAGCCATCATCACCGCTTAGTGTTTGTACCCGGGCCGCCCGCTCATAGAACTCTGCCAGTCGGGCGCTCAGATAGGCCGGGTAGCCACCCTCGGCCGGGAGTTCTTCAAGACGCCCCGAGACTTCCCTGAGCGCTTCTGCCCAGCGACTGGTGGAGTCCGCCATCAAGGCCACCTGCAGGCCCTGGTCACGGAAATATTCCGCCACGGTGATGGCGGTGTAGATGCTGCCCTCACGGGCTGCCACCGGCATGTTGGAGGTGTTGGCGATTATCACCGTACGATCCATGAGCAGTTTGCCGGTGCTTGGATCCTCAAGACCGGGGAACTCGTCCAGGACCTCGGCCATTTCATTGCCCCGTTCGCCGCAGCCCACGTATACGATGATGTCGGCGTCGCACCACTTGGCCAACGCTTCCTGGAGAATGGTTTTTCCCGTTCCAAACCCGCCCGGCAGGGCCGCCCTGCTTCCCATGGCAATCGGGAACAGGGTGTCCAACACGCGCTGGCCGGTAATCATGGGCCGGTCCGGGTTAAGCCGTTTGCGTACCGGGCGCGGAATACGCACCGGCCATGCGTGGGACATAGCCAGGACCTGCTCCGCACCCCCGGCGTCACGGACCCGGGCAATGCATTCGGTGTCGGAATAGTCGCCTTGGGGAGCGATCCAGCTGAGGGTTCCGCTTACCCCGGGGGGTACCAGTACAGCGCTTGTGACGCCCTTTAGCCGGCACTGACCCAGGATCGCTCCGCCGTGCACCGCATCCTCGGTGGCCAGGCCGGGTGTAAACGTACAGACCACCTCTGCCCGCCCGGAGACGCCCTGCTCCATGAAGGGGTCCTCGTTCAGTTTCAGTGGCCGCAGCAGACCGTCGAAGATATGTCCCAGCAGCCCCGGGCCCAGTCGAACACTTAATGGAGCGCCGGTGCCGCTAATCAGTTCGCCCGGCTCCAGCCCGGTGGTGTCCTCGAACACCTGGGCGATGATTTCCTTGCCGTTGAGTTTGATCACTTCACCCGGCAGTTCACGTGGGCCAACAAGTATCGCCTCCTGTATCGTGAAACTATCCTGGCTTACCGCCCTGAGTACCGGGCCGCCAATCCAGCTGATGCGAGCCTCAGACATGAATGCGACCTCCGCCCCTGACTTCTCCGAGCAAGGTGAGCACATGGCTCTGGACCCTGGGGGTGTCGGCCAGCAGACCGGGGATGCTGGCATCCAGTCGCGCTCCACCTTTTTGAATTACCAGGCCTGCCTTGAGGCTGGGGTCTGCCTGCCAACGAATACCTGTCCCGTCAAAACTCTCGGGCAGCTCTTCCTGTTCGGGACCCGGAGCCATGCGTATCAGCCAGGAGCCATCCCCAAGCCGTCGGGCTGCGTTGCGCAGGGCCGAGTCAATCCATTCGGACCTGTGCAGGGGTGATTGCCAGCGTTGCTCCAGGGCTTCGGGCAATCGGTCGATGACCGCCTGCACCATGGCTGTTAGGTGTTGCTGATGGCGAGTCCTGGCCTCGGCCGCGATGGCCGCCTCCGCGGCAGCAATTTCATGGGAAAACCGTTCTCGCTCCTTCGCCACCGCCTTGCGAAATTGCAGCAGGGCCTGGTGGCGGGCTTCGCGCAGACGCTGCCTGTTCCATTCCCTGGCCTCCTGCTCCAGCTTTCGGACACTGGCCTCCTGGTCTCTTTTCAATTGGCTGATCAGTGCATCAGCCTGGACCTGGTAAAGGCTGGCCTGATTCACGTGCTCACTCCCAGGGCCCGTCGGGCCCGGATAGCCGCATCAGGAGAAGTCCTCTCCAAATACACGGGATTGATGACTTGAATCGGCGGCGTTGCATCGCGTATTGCTCGACTCAATTCATCCCCAGGCAGTTTCATCGCAAGTGGCCGGGTGAGCAGCAACAGCCCCGAGTCGGTGCGGGCCCGCCTGAACGCCTCCAGGACGCCCTCCTTGCCCGGCTGACGAACTTCAACGCCCGCCAGGTGATAGGCAGTGGCGGTCACCCGATCTGACAGCAGGATGCAGCGTATGCCCATGGTTAGCCCAGCCGGTTAAAGATCAGGATGGCAACGATCAATCCATATATCGCAATACCCTCAGCCAGGCCCACCAGGATCAGCACTCGGCCAATGAGTTCAGGTTTCTCGGCAAGCACGCCGACTGCTGCGGTACCCACCTGGGCAACCGCATACCCGGCCGCCAGCGCTGACACACTGGCTGCAAGGGCCCCGGCCAGGAGGCCCCAGCGAAGCACCTCCGGATCCACTGTGGCAAACCCCGTCGTTTCCGCGGCCAAGGCTGACCCGGTCGCCACAACAAGGCCCGCGGTGGCAATGAGCAGGGTCAGGGTGACTCCAAGCAGGACCAGTAAAAGGGGTGTTTTTGTCATTTTCATGATGCCCTCCTGATGTTCTTGTCAGACGGGTGATCCGGCGTCGTGAGGGGGTGGAAGGCGCGCCCCTCAGCCCGCAGGAAGCGGATGAAGAATTCAAACAGCACCAGTCGGGTGGCCTGTATTCCGACAACCAGCGCCTCAAGCGTGAGGACGAACAGATTTCCAACCACGAATACCGCAATGCTTGCAGAAAGCGAGTCAAATGCCTCGGCGATTCCGGCCACTGCCATGGACAGTCCGCTGTGGGCCAGCGCGAAAGCTCCCACCCGCACGAATGAAACGGTGTTCACCAGCAGTTGCAGCATGGTTTCGGCGAACTCGGCAAGGGCGCTGCCCGCGCTTGACAACTTGTCGCCCTCTGCGGCGAGTCCGCTCCCAATGACGAACCACAGCATGCCTGCCATGACCAGCCAGACCATGTCGATCCATTGGGTAGCGGCCAGGGCGCCGGCGTAACTCAAAGCCAGCCCTGCCCGCCGTTGCCACCATAGACGACCCATGCCCGCCCAGTGGGATTGCACTGCATCCAGGATGATGCCCAGGCTGATCACGGTAGCCCCAATGCCCAGGCTCACGGCCAGCACCGGCAGGGGTGAATTAATGGGGTGCAGCCACAGGGCCGGCAGCACGTTCTCATTGGCAAACACACTGCCGAACAGTAGCCCGAATAGCATGGCCATGAGCCCACCCGGCACCAGCAGTTTCAGCGCCGGGTAGCGCCCTTTCAGCAGGAGCCCCAGTGTCACCAGCACCGCGCCCTGCCCGACATCGCCGAACATATAGCCGAACATCAAGGGAGCGATGAACGCGACCAGGGGGCTGGGGTCGGCTTCCCCTGCAGAGGGGGTTCCCAGTAAGCCGGCGAACACTTCAAACGGCCTGGCCCATGGAGGGTTTCTCAGGATGATTGGTGACTGGGACCTGGCCGGTGCAGGCGGGAATCGGATCAGATAGCTGTGACCGCACTTGTCCAGACGGGCACGCAAGGCACTACCTTCAAGGTCGCTGGTCCAACCGGTTACCCAGGCGAAATGTTCAGTCATCGACAACTGCGGGACCTGCTCCACAACCCAGCTGAGAAATCGCATTTGTGCAAGCAGGGTTGGCAGTTCGTGATCCTGGGAAAGCCTGTTAATGCTTTCGCTGATCTTCTGCTTGTGAAGCTCGATATTGTGGGTCCGTGCATCTATCCCGGACAGGGCTTCACTGAGATTTCCGGGTAACCATTCCGGTAGGGGCACCACCCTGCCCTTAAGTCCCTGGACAGACTGATCCAGGGCCTCCACCTGGGCCTTGCGTCCAAGCACCAGTAGGAAATTGTGTCGGGGACTTTCCGTCTTGTGCAACATCAGAGACGGACCTGTAGTCTCGGGCCAGGTATCCACCGGGAGAACGTAAAGCCGAACGCTCATTACCGGGCCGGCAGCATGAAGCAACTCCATGTCTGGCAGGGCATCTGGTGGCACATTTTCCAGCCAGTGTCGAAGCAACCGAAGCAATTCCTGTTCAGCGCCCAGTTGCTGGAACTCCACTACCAGGGGTTCGGCCTGGGAAGACCAGTCCAGCAACGAACCCATGATCTGCTTTCCGCTATCGCTATCGGTGCACTGGTGGTGGTCAGGCGCAGGGGCCGGCTTTGGCCAGTACTGCTGGTAACGATCGGACAAGGCTCGGAACTGCTGAAGCACCTCTTGCATGTCCGGCAGCCATTCAGGCTGGCTGATGTCGCTGTAGGTCTCCAGCTCGACAATCCCGCTTCGGGCCAGGCACTGGAGAACCCCACCCAGTTCCTCTCTGCTGGTGAGCAATTCAAACCAACTTGCCCGGTGTGGTCTCATGCCGTCGATCTCGCTTGCTGTACCCGCAATTGCCGGCTGAGCAGGTTACCCCGCAGTCTGCCAAGGTCCAGGCTCAGCAGCCCAAGGTGGGCAGTAACCGGAAGCACCGTTGGCTGCTGGGTCCGCAACACCCGAATGAAAAACCTCTCTAGCTCTTCGCTCTCCTGGCTAGCTGGCTGATCAAGCAGTACCAAGCCCGGTTCAAGGGATTTAATGCACTCCTCGTGCTTCTCTGGCCAGAGGGTCTGCCAGGCGAGCCACCACGCGCCCAGTGGTGAATTGCCTTCCCAGAACTGCAGTAACAGCGCCCAGGGGCCGGAAGCGAGTTCCGAGCGAAAAGCCTGGCTCTCATCCAGGCTCATTCCCAGGAAAAATTCCTCACCCCTCATCCAGTCCACGGGAGCATCACCTTCCAACACCCGGGCTATGGCGGGCAGATACGGCAGGACTCCTGTCCACGCCAGGCTGGCCTGCCAACGGGACGGTGTCCATGCCACCAATCGGGCGAGGTATCGTTGCCAGTCGGCTCTCAGGGATCGCTCCCAGGCCACACTGTCATCAGCGATTTCAAAGTGATGAATCCAGTCCGCCAGGCTGGATTGACGGGCCATTTGCAGAAAGGCGTCAAGGCCACGTGAGTGCTCTAGTTGTTGCCACTGTTCTTTGCCTGGTCGCTGACTGTGCCTGGCCATGATCCTGGCGCGGATGTACCCGAATGCTGCGCGCTCAGATAGTGACATCGCCGGTCAACCACTGGGCTGCCTCACGAGACAGCCTGTCCAGTTCCTCGTCACTGAGTTGCAGGTCCGGGTAATTGTCGACGGTAAGGCTCGCCTCCGCCTGGATTCGTGCGATCTCCTCCCTGAGTTGGACATCGACGTTACGGTGGCTGGTGATGATGCGCCGCTCTGCACGCAAAATAATGCGTTGGGCTTGCTCAGTGGCTGCCCTGCGTAGAGTGTCTGCCGACTCCCCAGCCGCCCTGACTGCAATGCTGGTTGAACGCTCAACCGCCAGCACCTTTTCCATGGCGCGGCTGACCTCGGCTTCAGGCGAGAATCCTTGCTCGTACATGCCGTCCACCACTGTTGTGGTAAATCGACCTTGCTGCTTGTTACAGCAGGTTACCCACATCCTGTCGGTAATAACGCACCGCTAAGATCAATGTCTCCGATGAGTCTGAAAAATACAATTGGTAATGCCCGCAGAAGGCATGGCGGGATCAGGAATCCAGGGGAGTAATCCAGCCCAGGATATGCGGTCTGCGACCGGACGCATCAAGCAGGCGAAAGCGCTTCCGGTTCCCGTCCTCGCCAATAACAAAGGTCACCCAGGCGGGCAGGAAAATCGGCAACATGAAGCGTGCTTCAATCTTGATTGCGGCGATGGGTTCAAGGGCATCCACTGCTGCAAGACAGCGTGCAAGGCTCCACATGCCGTGCGCGATAGGCCGCTTAAAACCAAACCAGCGGGACGTGATGCGGGCCAGGTGTATAGGGTTAAAGTCCCTGGAAATACGCGCATACCGGCGGCCGTAATAACTACGCACCTGCCAGGACTCGCGGCGCGTTTCTTCCGGCTCGATCTCCCGCTGAGCCTGGCGATCTGTCTTCTTGTTGCGACCACGAATCCGGGCCAACACCGTGGTCGTGCTTTCCCACACCAGTTCGTCCTGAACGTAGACATCGGTACACAGGTCGAATTCCTGCCCTGCGTCCACCTCCCGGTGAGCGGTGTTGCGAACCTCGATTCTCAACACTTCATCAGCGCCGATCTGCCGGTGCTGAATAATGTCGTTACGCAGGTGTATCAGGCCGAGCAGTTGCAGCGGGAAATCCGGGTGGGCAACCAGTGCAGTGTGCAAAGGCATAGCCAGGATTTGCGGGAAGGTCACCGGCATGTAGTCCCGGGCCTTGAAGCGACAAGCCCGCCGATAACGGTTTAGCCGGTAGCGACCTGCCGTGACCCTTTCTGCCTCGGTGCGCAAGCTCGGAAGGCTTTCCGACTCATCCAGGTGGGGTTTTCTGTTAGCGCTTACGCCACGCAGCATGTGCCATGCCGTTGAAGGCAGGTGCTTGAAATGCCTGGAGCGCGGCACCGGTGTGTGGCGCGCTCCAGGTAGTTTGTCCTTGAGATCGTGCAAATTCACTTATTTGGCGAGTGTGTCAATTACCAAATCCAGAGAGTTGCCGTCTTCCCAGCGATAGTCAAGTTGTCCGTAAAGATCACCCGCCGCGGCCATGGGGCGACCGCTCATGGAAACCCTAGCAATAAGCTGCAATTCTTCAATACCGGTGAGGCTGGTACCGGCGATCATCGCATTGGCATCGCTGAGCATGATTGTGGCCGGCAGATCCGCAGTCGTCTTGCGGATAACCGCGATGGGCGGTCCGGGAACGCCTGCCTGGCGGGCGATAATGAACACCGCGGCAGGATTCTTCAAGGCGCTAAGGTCGAGCTGGGGATCAACGCTAACATGCAGGGCAATGGTTCCCTCGGGAATATTTTCCTGGGTAGCCTTGGCCACTGGTTTCGATACAACCGGTTCCGCTGCGGCGGTTGCCCCAGGCGGTGCTGCGCCAATGGCCTGGTCAATACCGGCGATCTGATCGTTGAGAATCTGCACTACATTTTCCGGCGGATTCATGGTCAGCAATTTACTCCAGCGGGCCCGGGCGTCTGCCAGTCGGTTTGTGGCCTGTGCAGCAAAGCCGCCCCACCATAAGGAACCTGGATCTTCAGGATTCAGGGCGAGTGCTTTTTCAAACAACTCTCCCGCACGACCTGAAATAAAAGCCTCGTCCAACTCTACAAGGGCCTGGCCATACTGGAGCAGTGCCGCAGGATCGTTCTCACCACCCAGCGCCATTCCCTTGTCGAAAGCAGCCATTCCCTTTGCGGTGCTACCCGAACGCAGGTAGGTCCTGCCGAGGAGCATCCAGTCAGACGGGCTTCCACCCTCGGCGTTCAGTCGAGCCTCCAGCTTCTCTGCCATGGTGGCCAGATTGCCTGCGCTTGTGTCGTGAGGCTCTGCCTGCTGCGCCCCCTGGCTACCGGATTGGTTCCAGTCCCAGGTGCTAACGTCACCGTAGAACCAGGCTGCGGAGGCCGGGATCGCCAGCATGATAATCAGGCCTGCCACCAGGTTGTTCTTGCGGCTGCTGCTTTCCTTTTCGCCGAAGGTGCGAACCAGGGGCCAGCCAACTAACAACATGGCCATAACCACCATAACGGTGGCGAGAATGTAGAAAGTACTCATGATTTAGGCGTCTCCCTGGGGGGCCTGTTCTTCGTCATCAACCGGTAACGACGACCGGCGGCGCACGATAGACACTGCTATCAACAGGCCACCAAGCACCATCACTGCAGGCGCTGCCCACAAGAAAATCGTCTCGTTATTTACTGGGGGCTTGAAGCGCACGAAATTGCCGTAGCGTTCCACCATGTAGTCAAGAATTTCCTTGTCGGTCCTGCCGGCAATGATCATCTCTTTAACCTGGCTGCGAAGATCAACTGCGAGTGAGGCATTCGAGTCTGCGATGGTCTGGTTCTGGCAAACCAGGCAGCGCAGTCCCGCGTTGAGCCGCTCGTAGCGAGCCTGCAAAGCAGGATCCTGGAAGGCAAGTTCCGAATCAATGGCGAACCCGGCTGTTGGCAGCCAGGTCATCAGTATCAACAGGGTCAAAAGGCGTTTCATGTAGCCTCCTTGGCTTGCCTGACCAGGGGAAGAAGCTCTTCGGTCCAGGCCTGCCAATAAAGTGGTCCGGTGAACTTGTGGATGATGTCGCCCTGCTTGTCGATCAGGAATGTTTCCGGTGCGCCATACACGCCAAAGTTGATCGCCGTACGTCCTTCGACGTCCACCAGGTTCACCTCGTAGGGATTGCCAAGATCATGGAGCCATTTCTCGGCTGCCGGATCCTCGTCTTTCCAATTCAGACCAATGATCGGCACTTCACCGGTGGCAGCGATGGCCAGCAGGGTCTGGTGTTCAGCCCTGCAACCGCTACACCAACTTCCCCAGACATTCACCATCACCACTTGGCCACGATAATCAGCCATGGCCACCTGGCGAGAGCGATCGCCCAAAACCGGCAAACTAAATTCCGGAGCAGGCTTGCCAATTAGCGGAGAAGGAATTATCCGGGGATCCATGCCCAGTCCTCGATTGAAGAACCAGACAAGGACCGCGAATACTGCGATTGGAATAAGAGAACGCCACATCAGCTGGTTCCTCCCGCGAGAGCCTCCCGGCCACTAGCTTTATTTTCTTTTTTAACGACGACGCGATAGCGCTTGTCAGTGATTGCGATGAGTCCGCCCAGTGCCATGAAGATACAGCCCAGCCAGATCAGACGCACAAGCGGCTTGTACTGGAAGCGCATGCTCCAGGCCTCCCCGCCCAGCGGTTCGCCCAGCGCCACGTACAGGTCGCGAGCCAGGCTGCCGTCGATACCCGCTTCAGTCATGGGGTTGCGTTGCACCCGGTAGGTACGCTTCTGGGGGTTCAGGCTGACGACATGCTCACCGTTACGGGTGATCACAAAGCTTGCCTCGGTAGCCGTGAAATTGGGTCCGGTAGCCGGCTTGAGTGACTCAAATGTCACTTTGTACCCGGAGACCTCAATGCTTTCACCAATCCGCAGGGCCTGGTCCCGGTGGATACTGTAGGACTCAGTCGCGGTCACGCCCAGGATAAATATGCCGATGCCCAAGTGGGCGACGATCATTCCCCACGTACCGCGAGTGACGCGAACCTTGCGGCTCTTGTCCAGCAGGCCGCCTACAGGATCAAACAGAGCTGTTCCGATTACCCACAGGCCAGCGGTAAAGCCAATCGCGGTCATCACACTCGGCTGGCCGTAAAGCATCCACGGCAGTGCCACGCCCAACACAATGGCAGCGCCCATCGGCACTCTCAGGCGACGAGCGATTCGTGCAAAATTGTCACGACGCCATATTGAATGCATACCGAAGCCCATCAAGAGCACCAGCGGGATTGTCGGAATGACGAATACTGCAGCGAAGTACTGGGGACCCACTGAGTACTTGCCCCCGCCCATGGCATCCATGAACAAGGGGAACAAGGTTCCGAGCAGCACCACCAGGAGTGCGATGATCAGCAGCACGTTGTTGGCCAGCAGGAAGGTTTCTTTTGAGACCTTGCCAAAGCCCTCGTTGGACTTGAGCAACGGTGCACGCCAGGCATACAGGCCCAGGGCGCCGCCGATAACTGTTACCAGGAACGCCAGGATGAACCGGCCGCGCTCGGGATCGGTTGCGAAAGCATGAACAGAAACCAGTACGCCTGAACGCACCAGGAATGTACCCAGCAGGCTCAGAGAGAATGCAGATATCGCAAGCAGCAAGGTCCAGCTCTTGAACAGGCCGCGTTTCTCGGTCACCGCCAGAGAATGAATCAGGGCCGTGCCCGCCAACCATGGCATGAATGAGGCGTTTTCAACCGGATCCCAGAACCACCAGCCGCCCCAGCCGAGTTCGTAATATGCCCACCAGCTTCCCAGGGCGATACCCAGGGTCAGGAAAACCCAGGCGATGGTTGTCCAGGGCCTGGCCCAACGTGACCAGGCAGCGTCCATTTTACCTTCCAGCATGGCGGCAATGGCGAAGGAGAACGCCACCGCAAAGCCCACATAACCCATGTAAAGCATGGGTGGGTGGATGGCCAGGGCCGGGTCCTGCAACAGCGGATTCAGGTCTCTGCCATCAAACGCGGCAGGAATCAGCCGGTCAAACGGGTTGGATGTCATCAGCGTGAACAGCATGAAGCCGAAGCTGATCAAACCGAGCACGGCAATAACCCTGGCGGCGAACATTTCGGGAAGATGCTTGCTTCGAGCGGCCACGGCCACGCCCCAGAACGCCAGCATTACTACCCACAGCAACATGGAACCCTCATGGGCGCCCCAGGTGGCGGAGACTCGATACAATGTCGGTAATGCCGAATTTGAATTATTCGCGACGTAGGCAACAGAAAAGTCATTCTGCAGGAATGACCACACCAGGCAAGCAAAAGAAAGGAATACGAATACCGCCTGGCCGCTCACTGCGGGCCATGCAAGTCGCACCCAGGCACGGTTGCCGGTTTGTGCGCCTACCAGCGGCACAACTCCCTGCACCACGCTAAGGATCAGGGCGACAATAAGGGCGAATTGCCCAAGTTCGGGGATCATTGGCTGGGCTCCTCTCCATGGATCTGCTTCAAGGACTCGGCCACTTCAGGCGGCATGTAGTTTTCATCATGCTTTGCGAGAACTTCCTCGGCGTAAAACACGCCTTCATCGTTCAGTTTGCCGTGGGCGATGATGCCCTGCCCCTCGCGGAACAAATCCGGAAGGATGCCGGCAAAATGTACGGTGACCATCGCCCCGTTATCGGTCAGGTCAAAGGTCTTTTCCAGTTTTCCGGGCTCGTTGCCCACGGTGCCGGGCACAACCAGTCCGCCAACCCGGAACTTGCGGTTCAGGGGAGGCTCGCCCGCCTGTACCTGGGTAGGTGTGTAGTAGTACAAAAGGTTTTCCTGGAATGCGCGCAAACCAAATGCGGTGGCGACGCCAACTCCGGCCAGTACCAGTACCACGATAAGCATGCGTTGTTGTCTAGCGGTCATCAGGAGGCTCCCTGCGTAGGTTCATTTCCATAGCGCCTCTTCAGGCGTTCAAGTTCAACTTTGACGGCACGGCGTGCGGTGACCACATTCAGGATCAAAACGGTCAGCGCCAGGCCAACCGAGCTCCAAACGTAGGCGCCATAGCCGCCCATATCGATAAATTCCATTAAATTCATTTTCTTGTCACCATTTCTTTAACCCATTTCGAGTTCTGCTCTCTGACCAGCACCTCACGTTTCACCCGTGTCAGGGAAACGGCGCCGAAGAAGCACAGGAAGCCAAGAATCATTCCGTACAAGGGAATAGCCATATCCGGCGGGATAGACGGACCGCCCTTCTTCAGCAAGGTGGAGGCCTGGTGAAGGCTGTTCCACCAGGTAACCGAGTAATGAACGATGGGCACATTGACCACACCCACCAGGGCCAGGATCGCACTGGCGCGGTCGGCACGGTTGGTGTCGTCAATAGCCGCACGCAGTCCCATGTAACCGAGGTACAGGAACAACAGGATAAGTTCAGCAGTCAGACGAGCGTCCCATGCCCACCAGGTGCCCCACATGGGTTTACCCCAGATGGAACCCGTGGCCAGTGCCAGGAAGGTAAAGGATGCGCCGATGGGCGCGCAGGCCACTGCCACTGCATGGGCCAGCTTCATGCGCCAGATCATGCCAATCGCTGCTGCGGTTGCCATAAACATGTAAACGAACAGCGACAACATGGCACTGGGAACATGCACGTAAATAATACGGAATCCGTCGCCCTGCTGATAATCAGCGGGTGCGAGTGCCAGGCCTGCGTAGAGACTGGGAATGATTAACGCGGCGGCCACCCATCCAAACCACGGGATCATGGTTCCGGAGAGTCGGTAAAAATGCGGCGGTGATGAAAGCTTGTGAAACCAGGTCCACACGATATTGATCTCCCTTCTGTTAATCCAGGCTTACCCTGATGGCGGCGGCCGCCGCAATTGGTCCAAGGCTAAGCGCCAGGAACATGATCGCAGCGAGCAGGTTCAAGGGACCGGTAACATCCAGTCCGTCCATTGCCAGGTCGGTGGCCCGTGCTCCAAAAATAAGAATCGGCATTGATAGCGGCAGCACCAACATGGCCACCAGCGCTCCACCCCGTCTGAGTCCGGCAGTCAGTGCCGCACCAATAGAACCGATAAGGCTCAGGGTCGGCGTTCCCAGGGCCAGAGAGGCCACCATGGTCGGTCCCGCCTCGGCAGGCAGGAAAAACGCCTGGGCCACCAGCGGCACAAGAATTACCAGGGGCAATCCACTTACCAGCCAGTGAGCGACAGTCTTGACCAGGAGCAACCATGCCAGGGGCTGAGGGCTAAGCGCCATCTGCTCCATGGTCCCGTCATCCATGTCCGAGCGATACAGGGTATCCAGGGCCAACACCGAGGAAAGCAAGGCGGCGACCCAGACGATGCCCGGGCCAATTTCCATCAGCAGTTCTCTTTCAGGACTGGTGGCCAGCGGGAACAGTGTCGCCACCACCAGGAAAAATACCAGCGGGTTGGCCAATTCGCCAATTCGCCTGTAACCCAGTTTGATATCTCTGACCAGGAGGGCCCACCCTGCGTCCAGCATTCCAGGGGTTTGCATCAGCTCAGCTCCAGTGGCACCCGGGTGCCGCCATTGATATGCATCTCGTGATGAGCGGCGAGGATAGCCATCCCACCCTGCTCCAGGTGTTCGGATACCAGTTCTTCCACCAGTTCCCTGCCCTTGACGTCCAGGTTTGCGAAAGGTTCATCCAGGATCCACAAGGTGGCGCTGGAGACCAGCACTCTCGCCAGGGCTGCCCGGCGACGCTGGCCGGCAGACAGGGAACGACAAGGAAGCGAGCGGCAACGCTCAAGTCCCAGGCGCTCAATGGCGATCTCAATGCGCTCACCCGCTTTCTTGTCACGCAACTGGTAATGGAAGCGGAGGTTCTCCTCGGGGTTCATATCACCCTTGAGACCCTCCAGGTGCCCCATATAAATCATCGAGCGGTGGTAATCGAACCGTGAGCGGCTGATTCGCCTGTCATCCCAGTAAACGTCACCGGATTCAGGCATGGTCAGACCGGCCAGAACTCGCAGCAACGTAGTCTTGCCACTTCCATTACCCCCACTGACATGCAGCCACTGGGAATTGGTGAGTTCAAAACCGAGGTTTTGAAAAAGGCAGCGGTCACCTCGCCAGAGGCTCAAACCCCGGCCCTGGAGGCTGGCTTCAGAAATACTCATAGGCGGTTCAAATGTCTGTTTTATTAAAATAATTTCTGAAAAATCAGTATGGTGCGAATTCTGCCGAGATTGTCCAGCCCGCGCAATATCGGAAAATGCGCATACCGACTCGGTAAGGATACGGATACCCGTAAGGCCATGCTAGACTTTTTCTAAATCACCCCTCTCCACATTGCCTCAACGACAGGTTTTGAATCCTGGTTTTGGAGGGTGTCGGTGACGCTGTGCCCGGGCCGGGCCCATGCTAGAATTCCCGGCCCGATACGCCGGGAATGACGACTCGAACCGCTTGTTCAGAGCTACTTTCAGGAAGATATTCAAACATGGACTCACCGGTTAAACCACTCGCCCACGTGCTGAAGATCGAACCCTACCTGCCGGGAGACTCGGCGGTGGCCGGGGTGACAAAGATTACAAAAATGTCATCAAACGAAACTCCGCTGGGACCCTCGCCGGACGCAAAATCCGCTGCGCTGGGAGCCATGGACGAGTTGGAGCGTTATCCGGAGAGCAGCGCCGCCATTGTCAGGGAGGCCCTGGCCGAGCGATATGGACTGGATGCAAGGCGCATTGTCTGCGAGGCGGGTTCCGAACAATTGATTAACCTGATAGCCCGTATTTTTGCCGGCCCGGGTGATGAAATTCTCTACAGTGCCCACGGTTTTATCGCCTACAAGATTGCCGCCCTGAGCTGCGGCGCTACCCCGGTGGCAGCACCGGAGAAGAATCTGACCACTGACGTGGACGCCCTGCTCGGGCTGGTGAGTGAGCGCACCAAGGTGCTGTTCCTGGCCAATCCGAATAACCCCACGGGAACCAGTCTTCCCAGCGGGGAAATCCTGCGCCTGCGTCGTGAGCTACCCGAGTCTGTGCTGTTAGTGCTGGACGGGGCTTACGCCGAATACGTTCAGGATGAGGACTACACTTCCGGGCTGGAACTGGTCAGCGAATACCCCGGTAACGTGGTCGTTCTGCGTACCTTCTCCAAAATTTACGGGCTTGCCGGCCTGCGCCTGGGCTGGTCATACAGTTCCCTGGAACTGGCCATGGCCCTGCACCGTCTGCGCGGCGTGTTTACCGTGACCACCATGGCGGCCAGGGCGGCGGTGGCCGCAGTCAAGGACCAGGATCATGAGCAACGGGCCAGAGATCACAACGCCAGATGGCTGCCCTGGCTGAATGAGCAACTCTCGGCCCTTGGCCTGGACATGACCG
Source organism: Gammaproteobacteria bacterium (assembly GCA_041571575.1). GTDB lineage: Bacteria > Pseudomonadota > Gammaproteobacteria > Steroidobacterales > BM003 > CAKZML01. The sequence continues at coordinate 15,067 of JBFFTZ010000019.1, forward strand.
ATAGCAAGGGCAACTTCGTGCTGGCCCGGTTCGCCTCAGACGAGGAAGCCGCGGCAGCGGATTTTCACCTGCGTTCCAATGGAGTGATTACCAGGACGCTTAAGGAATACGGCCTGGGCGACTGCCTGCGGGTGACGGTGGGTCTTGAGGAGCACAACAAGGCCCTGGTAGGCCTTTTGAGGGAGTTCCTCGCAGGAAGCCGGGGCGCCTGAGCGCGCCGGTCCCACCTATCCTCGCCTGTTCTGCAGCCCGGTCAGGATGCTCCGGTATACCGCGAACGCCGCCACCAGCAGCATACTCACACCGATGAACCAGAAAAACCCGTCTGGCCCCAGTACCTGCATACTTAATGATGCCAGCAGCGGCCCGGATATGGCTGCAACCCCGGACATCAGGATCATGGAACTACTTGCGGCCACCATCTGGGAGGGCTGCAGGTAATCGTTGGTATGAGCCACCGACAGTGAGTACAGCGGCAACATCATGCCGCCGAGCAAGGCC
>JBFFTZ010000020.1:0-15487 GCA_041571575.1 Gammaproteobacteria bacterium
AGAAGGCAGCCAGCAAGAAGAAGGTAGCCAGCAAGAAGAAAGTAGCCAGCAAAAAGAAAGTAGCCAGCAAAAAGAAGGTAGCCAGCAAGAAGAAGGTAGCCAGCAAGAAGAAGGTAGCCAGCAAGAAGAAGGTAGCCAGCAAGAAGAAGGCAGCCAGCAAGAAAAAGGCAGCCAGCAAGAAAAAGGTAGCCAGCAAGAAAAAGGCAGCCAGCAAGAAGCGAGTAGTTCGCAAGAAGAAGTAATTGCCGTAAAGCGGCTGTTTCCTGGCGGATTACCAGCCAGCTAGAAAAGCGGAAAAGACCGGCTGACTTGCCGGTCTTTTTTTGCCCGAATACGGCGCAGCGCCTCTCCGGTCTTTAGTGAAGGCGATTTTTGCGCTAACGTCTTCACTGGCAGCATTATTTGGAATTACTCGAGATCAAGGTAATAAACATGGATTGGAAAACGCTGTACATGGGTGTCCTCTTGGCTTTTGTCCTTAATCTCGGGGGTTGCAAGGACTTGCACCAGAGTGTCGACCTGGATCGTCACAAATACAGTAATCTGCGCACCTCCATGAACAAGAGTGACGTGATGGTGTTCGAGGCGAAGGCGACCCTGGAAGCTCCCGTGGACAGTGAGTCTGGCGAAGCCATCAGAATGCAGTGGCTGGAGGGTTGGCTGGCTCAACGAGGCCAGTGCGGAAATGGTTACGAGGTGATTGAGCGCCGTCCCTACAAGAGAAACGATGCGAACCCTTATGGGTTTGATCTCCGTTACGAGGTGCGTTGCAAAGCGATTCCGGCAAGTACTGCGGACTAGCCTCGTAACCGCCCGGGCACGCGAATGTTTCCAATAATCATTATTGTCTTGTTGTTCGCCGGACTGCTCGCGCTGCCGTCATTCTGGGTTCAAAAGGTAATGAGGCGCTACAGTGAGCCAGGGGACCGTTACCCGGGCAGTGGCGGGGAGTTGGCCAGGCACCTGCTGGATGAATTGCATCTCCAGGACGTGTTAGCCGAGGTGACTGATATGGGAGACCACTATGATCCGGTTGCCCGGGCGGTGCGTCTTAGCAAGGCAAACTTTCACGGCAAGTCCCTGACTGCAGTGACGGTGGCCGCTCACGAGGTCGGCCACGCACTGCAGCATCGGGATGGTTACCGCCCGTTTATGCTGCGACAACAGATGGTTCAACTGTCGATATTCGCCCAGAAGGTTGCAGGCGTGATGCTGATCCTGGCTCCCCTGCTGGCACTGCTTGCGCGCTCGCCCAGGCTGGCGAGCCTGGCGTTGTTTGCGGGCGTGCTGAGCATGTTCTTGTCCTCGCTGGTACATCTTGTGACCTTGCCGACGGAACTGGATGCCAGCTTCAGCCGCGCCTTGCCCATCATGCAGCAAGGCGGATTCTTGAAATCAGGGGATGAGCCGCACGCGCGAAGGGTGTTAAAAGCGGCGGCACTGACTTATGTGGCAGCGTCCCTGGTGAGTATCCTGAACCTGGGGCGCTGGCTTACGGTGCTTCGCCGGTAGGCAACAGTCGGTGAAGAACCCGCTGGCCGACGGCCAGTCCCAGTGTGTCACTAATCCCGCCATTGAGTTCCAGGACAGCAATAGCCGGCCCACCCGAGGCGATGCTCGCCAGTGAGTGAGGCTCGGTGTTCCTGGCAATCCGGATAATCCGCCCATCTGCACCGATAAAAATTATGTCCAGGGGTATGTAGGTATTTTTCATCCACATGCTGACCCGCTGCGGCCTGTCGTAGAGAAACAGCATACCGACATCTTCCGGCATTTTTCGAACAAACATCAGCCCCCGGCTGCGTTCCTCGCTGGAGCGGGCCAGGTGAACCCTGAACTTCTGGTTACGGGATTCCGAGACCTGGATAGTGAGTTGCTCGTTGGGCGAATCAATTTTCTGCGATGCCTGGGTGGGGGTTGCGAAAAACGCCACCAGCAAACAGAAAATGGCGCCACGGGCGGTGACCCCGAATCTTCTCCCAGTCATACCTAGTTTCATAAGCCGTCGCTTGTGGAGTGTTTTCAATGGACTAGCCTAGTCCAAGCGTCGATTCCGGACAATCTCGGCGTCCCGGGGCATAGTTGTTTCGCCGGAGTTGCGCGAAATCGGGTGGCGCGCGGCTGCTGTCAAGATACACTTCCAGCATGACTGAGCACAGAGATTATCAACGCATCCAGAAGGCCATTGAGTACATGGCTGATAACTGGAGCGATCAACCGTCCCTGGAGCAGGTTGCGCGTGCGGTGGAGTTGAGCCCGGCCCACTTCACCCGCCTGTTTACGCGCTGGGCGGGTATATCCCCCAAGCAGTACTTGCGTGCGCTTACCCTGGAAAGGGCCAAAGACGAGCTGCTTGCTGGTCGCGATCTTCTTTCTACCAGCCAGGCCCTGGGTCTTTCCGGTCCTGGCCGACTGCATGATCTGTTTGTTGATATCGAGGCCATGACTCCCGGTGAGTACAAGCGCCGCGGGGCGGGACTGGAAATACGTCATGCCTGGACCCGGACGGATTTCGGCTTGTGCCACGTTGCCGCGACTCAAAGAGGGCTGTGTTCGGTCAGCTTTCAGGACCAGCAGACGGCGGCGCCACTGGAGCAGTTGCTGGCAGATTGGCCCGCCGCGCGACTTGTGGAAGATCAATCTGTCCCGGTAGTCCTGGACCGCGCATTGGCTGCCCTGGCCGCGGGAGATAAACCCGAAGCAATGAGGGTGATGGTCAGGGGAACCAACTTCCAGGTCCAGGTATGGCGTGCGCTTTTGCGCATACCGTTGGGATTCACCGTGTCATATGGCGAGCTGGCCGCGGAATTGGGTCGACCGTCCGGAGCCAGGGCGGTAGGTTCGGCAGTTGGCGCAAACCGGATAGGGTTTCTGATTCCCTGTCACCGGGTCTTGCGTGCCGGGGGCGCACTGGGTGGATACCGCTGGGGAGAGCCCACAAAACGCGCCATACTCGCCTGGGAACTTGCCCGCGGTGCTCGACAACTGCCTTGTGATTAGGCATTACTCTGGAAAACTTTTTCGTCTCGCAGTTTGACGCCAAGAGCGGATGGGCTAAGGTAGATAGCCCACCAGGATGAATGCAGGGTAGTCGGTTGCGTAGACATGTTCTTGGTTTAAAAACCTTTGTTGTTTTGTCGTTGTTCGTGACGGCTGCCCATGGCCAGTCCAAGGGCCTGCGTGCGCCGCCCAGCGAGCAGCCCGTGCTACACGAAATCGTCCAGCAGGTTTCTCCTGAGAGACTGGAATCTGACGTCAGGGAACTGGTGAAGTTTGGTACCCGTCATACCTTGTCGGAGACCAAGTCAAAGACCCGTGGTATCGGTGCTGCGCGGGCCTGGATTCAATCCGAGTTCGAACAGATTTCCCAGGACTGCGATACCTGCCTGGAAGTGAAAAGGCAGATTTGGGTAGTTGAGGGTGAGGAACGCGTTCCCGGGCCTACCGAGATCGTCAATATCCTGGCTGTCCAGCGCGGTGCTACCGACCCGGATCGCTACGTGGTTATCACGGGTGATATTGATTCCCGGGTAAGCGATGTCATGGATGCAAAGTCCGACTCGCCTGGGGCTAATGACAATGCTTCAGGTGTTGCTGCTGTGCTCGAAACCGCGAGAATCCTGTCCAAGTACAAGTTCTCCGCATCGATTGTTTACGCCGCCCTCTCCGGTGAGGAGCAGGGTCTGTTCGGTGGCAAGGCCATGGCGACCAAGGCACTGGCCGATGGTTGGCGGATCGATGCCGTCCTGAATAACGACATGATCGGGAATATCCAGGGGATTAACGGAATTATCGACAATACTCATGCGAGAATCTTTTCCGAGGGCACACGGGCGGTGGAAACCCCCGAAGAGGCTGTCCAGCGGCGCTTCCAGGGCGGCGAGGTGGATTCCGCCTCAAGGAACCTGGCCCGCTACATTGACCGTCTTGCTGATGGCTACATTCCCAATATGGATACCATGCTGATTTACCGACTTGATCGATTTGCTCGTGGCGGCCATCACCGGCCCTTCAATGAGGCGGGATTCCCGGCGGTACGAATCATGGAGGCGAACGAGAATTACAATCGTCAGCACCAGGATGTCCGGGTCGAAAACGGCATTGCCTATGGGGATGTCATCGAAGGCGTAGATTTCAACTATGCCGCCAAGCTTACCGCCCTGAATGCGGTGGCCCTGGCTTCTATGGCCTGGGCGCCACCTGCGCCAACCGGAGTGAAAATCAGCGGTGCTGTGAGTGCTGATACAACACTGAGTTGGGAGCTTCCCGGTAGGCGTATTGCGCCTCACCTTGCCGGTTATCGAATTTACTGGCGCCTTACGGATTCTCCCGTATGGACGGACAGTATTTACGTGGGTAATGTAGATTCATATGTTCTGGAAAACATTGTTATAGACAACTTCTATTTTGGAGTTGCGGCAGTCAGCCAGACCGGCTTTGAAAGTCCGGTGGTGTTTCCGGGACCGGCCGGTGCCTTTGGAAGACAGGTCAGGGATGAATGAAATCTAAAAGGATTCGCAGATGGCTGATACTGCTGGTGACAGTGGTGATCATTGTCATTGCTTATTCTTACCTTAACCGTCCCAGGCCGATCCAGGTAACTCTTTATGAAGTAGCTGCCGGCGAAGTCAAGGCCAGCGTCGCGAACACTCGTGCCGGAACCGTCAAGGCCTGTCGCAGGGCCCGCATGTCCCCCGCCATGGGTGGCCAGATTGCCGGTCTGCCCGCTCGTGAGGGCGCCCGGGTAAAGCAGGGCGATATCCTGATGGAGCTGTGGAACGAAGATCTGAAGGCCCAGTTGGCTCTCACCCAGCGCGAGACAGATGCGTCCAGGGCAAGGACCGGCGAGGCCTGCGCCACCGCAGATGTTGCCGAGAGAGAATCCCGTCGTCTGCTTAGCTTGCAGAGCAAGGGCCTTGCTTCGGAGGAAGCGGTGGATGTGGCGGTGGGTACTGCCAAGGCCAGTGCCGCCTCCTGTGATGCTGCCCGGGCTATGGTCAGGGTCAGCCAGGCAAGGGAAACGGTTGCCCAGGCTGCGCTGGAACGAACCTTGCTGAGAGCCCCGTTCGACGGGTCTGTAGCCGAGGTTAACGGTGAAGTCGGCGAGTTCGTGACGCCATCTCCGGTGGGAATTCCCACGCCCCCTGCTGTGGATTTGATCGACAACAGTTGTTTGTATGTCACAGCCCCCATTGATGAGGTGGACGCTCCGGCAATTCGCGCAGGTATGCCGGCCAAGATCAGCCTGGACGCATTCCCCAGGGAAAATTTCACGGGTACTGTGCGCAGGGTTGCACCCTATGTCCTGGACCTGGAGAAACAGGCCCGTACGGTTGAGATCGAGGTGGAAGTCGCGCAACTGGAGGAGCTGGAGCTGCTGGCCGGTTATAGCGCCGACGTGGAAGTTGTCCTGCAGGTTCGTGAAAGCGTATTACGAGTACCCACCCAGTCTGTTCTGGAAGATTCGACGGTACTGCTGTATTCAGAAATTGACGGTGTACTCGAATCCAGATCGGTGAAGCTTGGTGTGGCCAATTGGGAATACACAGAGATTGAATCCGGCCTCAAGGCAGGCGACCGGATCGTCCTGTCGGTTGATCGGGAAGGCGTGAGCGAGGGCGTCCCGGTTCGACCCGAGTCATGATCACTCTTGAGGGCATCAACCGGATTTTCCAGGTTGGCGACCAGCAGGTTCATGCTCTGGATGACATCAATCTGACGATCCAGCCGGGAGAGTACCTCTCCCTCATGGGCCCATCCGGATCAGGCAAATCCACCCTGTTGAATATCCTCGGCTTGCTGGACAAGCCAACCTCGGGTCGTTATTTGCTGGAGGGACGGGAGGTCACCAGCCTGAGTGATGACGAACAGGCCAGTGTGCGCGGTGAGAAAATCGGTTTCGTATTCCAGTTCTTCCACCTTGTGCCGCGCATGAGCGCGTTCGAGAACGTGGAGTTGCCCCTGGTGCTTGCCGGGATGGCGCCCTCGGTCCGGCGCGAGCGAGTCAATGTGATTCTGGAGCAACTGGGCCTGATGGACCGTGCTCATCACCGTCCCGATCAACTATCCGGCGGCCAGCGTCAGCGCATAGCGATTGCGCGGGCCACCATCATGAAGCCTTCCCTTTTACTGGCCGATGAGCCCACGGGAAACCTGGATAGCAGGTCCGGGACGGATGTGGTGGAAGTGCTGGAGCAACTAAATGCCGGCGGAATTACCCTGGTGGTGGTGACTCATGACGGCCAGGTGGGAAAACGGGCCGGTCGACGCTTGCGCATGGTGGATGGCGCCATCGTCAAGGACGAGCGGGGATGAGGCTGGGTGATACGGGCATGTTTGCCACCCAGTCCCTGATCAGGGCCCGGGGGCGAACTTTGCTGATGTTGCTGGCCATGTCTATCGGTGTCTCGGCGGTGGTTATTCTTACCGGCCTGGGAGAAGGCGCCAGGCGATTTGTTACCGGCGAATTTGCCTCCCTGGGAACCAACCTGGTGATCGTCATTCCCGGGCGATCAGAAACCACCGGGGGGGCAGCGGCGCTGATGGCTGGCGAAACGCCTCGCGACCTCACGGTGGATGATTACCTTGCCCTGAGTCGCAACCCCCTGGTGAGCCTGGCGGCGCCGGTAATGGTTGGCGCGGCAGGGGCGGCACGGGGGCGGCTTGAGCGCGAGATTTCCGTTGTCGGGACCACCAGCGAGTTTCTCAAGATTCGCCACCTGAGTATGGACAGGGGCAAGTTCCTGCCCGGCGGAGATCCCTCCCGGGCCGTGAACGTCTGCGTGATCGGCGAGAAGATCAAACAGGAATTATTTGGAAAGGAACAGGCCCTGGGTGAATGGCTGAGGCTGGGTGACCGGAGATTCCGGGTCATCGGCGTCCTGGCAACCGAAGGGCGATCAATAGGCGTGGATATCCAGGAACTGGTGGTCATCCCGGTGGCGTCTGCCCAGGCCTTGTTTAATTCTCCCGGCCTGTTCCGGATCCTGGTGGAGGCCCGCAGTCGAGATGTCATGCCCAGGTTGCAGGACCAGATTCGCAGAACCATCGCCGAACGCCACCAGGGCGAGGAAGACGTTACGGTGGTGACCCAGGATGCGGTGCTGGCCACGTTTGACAATATTCTCCGGGCGCTGACCTTTACTGTTGGAGGCATCGGCGCCATCAGCCTGGCGGTGGCCGGCATATTGATCATGAACATCATGTTGGTGGCGGTTAGCCAAAGAACCCGGGAAATCGGCCTGCTCAAGGCGGTGGGAGCCACCCGCGGGCAGGTAACCATGCTGTTTCTCAGTGAAGCAGTCCTTCTGGCCTCGCTTGGCGGATTGCTAGGCTTGTTGCTGGGCTATCTCGGCACGACGGCTATTCATGGTGTTTACCCGGATATGGATAGCCAGGCCCCGCTCTGGGCGGTGCTGGCGGCGATTGGCGTGTCGTCCCTGACGGGGTTGGTGTTCGGCATTGTGCCAGCGCGCCGGGCAGCGGCCCTGGAGCCGGTGGAGGCCCTGAATGGATAAACCGGGGTGCATGAACGGCCTGCTGATCCATGAGCCGGGGGCGGGCTAATGCGGAGCCGGGACTTTATCGGATTTTCCTTGTCTTCGGTGATGGCCCACCGTACCCGCAGCATCCTGACTACCATGGGCATCGCCGTGGGCATTGCAGCGGTGGTGTTGCTCACCTCCATAGGCGAAGGCGTCAATCGTTTCGTGCTCGCCGAATTTACCCAGTTTGGCACCAACATTGTCGCCATCAATCCGGGCAAGGCCACCACATTTGGTGCGCCCACCGGCGTGTTCAATACCGTAAGACCCCTGTCCCTGGAGGACTCCGACGCCCTGAACAGGATCCCTTACGTTACCTCGGTGGTTCCAGTGGTCCAGGGTAATGCCGAGGTGGAAGGCAGTGGCCGCCAACGCCGCACCATGGTGTATGGCGTGGGGAGCCAGTTCCCCGAGGCCTTCAAATTCCTGGTAGCGGCGGGGGACTTCCTGCCTGACGATGATCCGCGGGCTCCACGTGCTTATGCGGTATTGGGTTCCAAGCTGAAGAGTGAATTGTTTGGTGAGGCCAATGCCCTGGGTGAACGCATAAGGGTGGGGGGCGACCGGTACCGGGTGGTCGGCTATATGCAGTCCAAGGGCCAGGTGCTGGGATTTGACCTGGATGACACGGTGTACATACCGGCGGCCAGGGCGCTGGATTTGTTCGGCCGGGAAGGCCTCATGGAAATCGACGTGCTTTACGCCGAGGGCGCTCCTGCCGATGAGGTCGTGGCCGGCGTGAATCGAGTGCTGATAAGCCGGCATGGGGGCGAGGATTTCACCGTGACCACCCAGCAGCAAATGCTGGATGTGCTGGGTTCGGTGCTTGGCGTGCTGACCTTTGCGGTGGGGGCCCTGGGCGGAATTTCCCTGCTGGTTGGCGGGGTCGGGATTCTCACCATCATGATCATCGCGGTGCGTGAGCGGACCTCGGAAATCGGACTTTTGCGGGCCCTGGGTGCTACCCGGCAACAAATTCTGAGGGTGTTCCTGGGAGAAGCGGTGATCCTGTCGGCACTGGGTGGCCTGATGGGCCTGGTGTTGGGTATGGGCGGGGCCTGGTTGCTGCACTTTGCGATACCGGCCATGCCGGTGCACACGCCCGTAAGCTATATTCTTATGGCCGAAGCCATGGCCGTGGTAATCGGCCTGGCGGCGGGGGTCACCCCTGCACGCAGGGCCGCCGCCATGGAGCCTCTTGAGGCGCTGCGCGCCGAGTAAATTTCCGTGTTCCCGGGGGTCCGATTACAAGCCCCATTCGGATCTGCCCGGTTGTTGTGCCGCATCATTTAACCTCGCCGGCCAGATTTTCGCGCCGCCCGGGTCGGGGCGCTCGTCATCCGGTATAGCCTGGCAGTGTTAAGAGGGCGCGCATCGGGTTATCCTTCGCACTTTCGCGCTGGCGCTGCCGGCGATTTGTTTTGCTATTGTCGTGCCGCGGGACCAGGGATCTTGTGCCAGAATGCCGACAGTGGGACCCCGACTCGGGGTGCAGGGGAGTAAGTTGAAGCCAACCGATACGACCAAGCCGGAATATTTCCATCGCGTGGTGGATTGCCAATACGCTTGTCCGGCGCACACCGATGTACCAGAGTACATCCGCATGATTTCCCAGGGACGTTTTACCGACGCCTATATGGAGAATCGCAAGTCGAACGTTTTCCCGGGCATCCTGGGTCGCGTGTGTGATCGTCCCTGCGAGCCAGCGTGTCGGCGCGGGCGCGTGGAGGAAAAGCCGGTAGCTATTTGTCGGCTTAAGCGTGTCGCCTCGGATCATCGGGACGAGGTGACCGATCGGCTGCCCAAGGCGCCTGAACAGAAAAATGGCAAGCGTATCGCCCTGGTCGGTGCGGGGTGCGCCTCCCTGGCTGTTTGCAACGACCTGATGCCCCTGGGTTACGAGTGCACCATTTTCGAAGCCCTGGATATTGCTGGCGGATTGATGCGCACCAATATTCCTTCTTTTCGTCTCCCCGCCAAGGTGCTGGACGAGGAAATCGGATACATCGTGGACATGGGTGTGGACCTGCGCCTGAATTCACCGGTGAAGAGCATGAAGGCCTTGCTTGATGAGGGCTACGACGCCGTGTTTATCGGCAGTGGCGCGCCCAAGGGCAAGGACCTGGATATACCGGGTCGCTGGGACAGTGAGCGAATTCATGTTGGCATCCAGTGGCTGGAATCCGTGGCTTTCGATCACGTTAAAAGTATTGGCAAGCAGGTCCTGATCATTGGCGTCGGAAACACCGCCATGGATTGCTGCCGCACTTCCCTGCGCCTGGGTGCCGAGAATGTGAAGGTCATGGCCCGCCGTCCCCGCCAGTTTTTCAAGGCATCTGCCTGGGAACTGGAGGACGCCGAGGAAGAAAATGTCGATATCGTGGTCAATCACTCACCCAGGGCATTTGTGGTGGAAGAGGGCGTTCTCAAGGGCATGCTGTTCGACGTAATGGAATACGATATTGATGAGAATAATCGTGTCACCGACAGTCGCGTCGTGGATCAGACCATGATTCCCTGTGACGACGTGGTGCTGGCTATTGGCCAGGAAAATGCCTTCCCGTGGGTTGAGCGTGACCTGGGTATCGAGTTCGACAAGTGGGACGTGCCGGTGGTGGACGAGATCACCCACGAGTCCACGCTTCCCGGTGTGTTCTTCGGTGGCGATGCGGCTTTTGGTCCCAAAAATATCATCTGGGCAGTCGAGCACGGCCACCAGGCGGCCATATCCATTCACCAGCATTGCCACGGCAAGGACGTGGCCGAGCGCCTGCCCAACCGAATGAATCTTCTGGCCACCAAGATGGGTCCCTACGAGTGGAATTTCTCCAACCGTTTCGACGGTTCAGAGCGGCGCATCGTGCCCAGTGTGGATCTTGTGAACCGCTTCAAGAACCTGGATGTGGAGGTTGAGCTGGGCTTCACTGCCGAGCAGGTTGCCGCCGAGGTGGAGCGCTGTCTTAACTGCGACGCGCAAACCGTGTTTACTGATAATTTATGTATCGAATGCGATGCGTGTATTGATATTTGCCCGGTGGACTGTCTTGCGATGCTACCGGATGCAGAGGAGCCAGTGCTGCGTGACGGCCTGAAGGCCAAGGCGACCAATATTCAGCAGCAGTTGTTTGTGTCGGGTCCCCTGAAACACACCGCAAGGTTGATGGTGAAAGACGAGGACATCTGTGTGCATTGCGGTCTGTGCGCCGAGCGTTGTCCCACCGGTGCCTGGGATATGCAGAAGTCCAGGATTCTTATTCCTTATGCCGCAGATCATGCAGATGCGAAGCACTGGCAGGCGAAATCATGAGCCAGGTGAATAATTTCGTTATCAAGCTGGCCAACGTTAACGGCACCGGCTCGGCAAGCGCCAATGGCCTGGTCATGAAAGCCATCTTCAGGATGGGTGTGCCGGTGGTGGGCAAAAACATTTTCCCCTCCAACATCCAGGGCCTGCCCACCTGGTTTGAAGTTCGCGTCTCCAGGGAGGGTTACCTTGCCCGTTCCGGCGAGGTGGACGTGATGGTGGCGATGAATGGTCAAACCTTTGATCGCGACTTGAAGGAAGTCAGTCCCGGTGGGGTGCTTTTGTACGATTCCACCTGGCCCCGTGAACGTAACATCACACGCCATGACGTCACTGTGCTGGGCATACCCCTGGCCAGGATGTGCAATGAGACGTTCGAGAATCCTCGTGCCCGAATCTTGATGAAGAACATGTCCTACGTGGGTGCGCTTGCCGCCCTGCTCAACCTGGATATGGCGGTGCTGAGGGAGTTGATCGAGGAACAGTTTGCCAGCAAGAAGAAACTGGTCGGCGCGAATATCCAGGCAATCGAGCTGGGCTATAAGTACGCGCTGGAGCATTTCAAATGTCCGCTGGCCTCGCATATCGAGCCCATGGACAAGACCGCCGGTCACATCATGATCGACGGGAACACCGCCGCTGCCCTGGGCTGTGTGTACGCCGGCGCAACGGTGGGTGCCTGGTACCCGATTACCCCGTCCACCTCGATGATGGACGCCTTCCGCAGCTTCAGCGAGAAGACCCGGACAAACAAGGAAACCGGGGAGAAAAACTTCTGCATTATCCAGGCCGAGGACGAGCTTGCGGCCATAGGCATGGTTATCGGCGCGAACTGGGCGGGCGCCCGTTCATTTACCCCAACCAGTGGCCCTGGGGTTTCGTTGATGAGCGAGTTCCTGGGGTTTGCCTATTACGCGGAAATACCGGTGGTATTGTTCAACATCCAGCGTGCCGGTCCGTCAACGGGTATGCCTACCCGAACCCAACAATCTGACTTGTTGCTGTGTGCCTATGCATCCCACGGCGATACCCGACATGTGCTGCTGATACCTGATGATCCGCGGGAATGTTTCGACATGGCAGTGCAGGCGTTTGATTTGTCGGATCGCTTGCAGACTCCCGTCATGGTGCTCTCCGACCTGGATATCGGCATGAACGACTGGATGGTTCCGGAGCTTGAATGGGATGACAACTACCGTCCGGATCGCGGGAAGGTATTGACCGACGCAGACCTGGCCAAGGTAGAAAAATTCTACCGCTATGTAGATAGCGACGGGGACGGCATCACGTACCGCACATACCCTGGTGGTGATCCCAAGGGCGCGTATTTTGTGCGTGGCTCCAGTCACAACAAGCTTGGGGCCTACACGGAAAGCTCCGCCGAGTACAAGGAAGTACTGGATCGACTGCTGGTGAAGTGGGAGACCGCGAAAACCGTGGTTCCCGGGCCGGTGATTCGTTCCTCGGAAAAACCCGGTCGCACCGCAATCGTCACCATGGGAAGTTGCGCTGCCGCCTGCCGAGAGGCGAGTCACAAGTTGGCCGCCAAGGGTATACACATGGATTACATGCGGGTCAGGGCATTCCCCTTCGGTGAGCAGGTGGAGCAGTTTCTGGAAGAGCATGATCACATTATCGTGGTGGAGCAGAATCGGGACGCCCAGTTGCGTACCTTGCTGATGACCGAGACCAGGGTGCATAAGGATAAATTGCACTCCATCCTGCACTACGACGGCCAACCCCTGGATTACCGCATCGTGGTAGCCGGCGTCGAGGAATTCCTGAGCAAGGGAGAAGTGGCATGAGCTTTGTTTCCAAGCCCAGAATTATTCACAAGTCCCTGAAGAGAAATGCCCTGGGGTTGACGGTCCGCGACTACGAGGGTGTGGCAACCACCTTGTGTGCCGGCTGTGGTCATGACTCGATTACCGCGGCCATCGTTCAGGCGTTCTGGGAGATGGACATGCCGGCCCAGCAAGTGGCGAAGATGAGTGGTATAGGTTGCTCGTCCAAGACCACCGGGTATTTCCTCAGCGCAGCTCACGGGGTGAACTCGGTACACGGACGCATGCCCTCGGTGACCACCGGCGCCAACGCGGCCCGGCGGGACCTGACTTACATCGGGATATCCGGCGATGGCGATTCCATGTCCATCGGCCTGGGTCAGTTCGCCCATGTGATCCGGCGAAACCTGGACATGTTGTACATGATAGAGAACAACGGCGTGTATGGACTGACCAAGGGGCAGTTCTCTGCCTCGGCGGACCTGGGCAGCCAGACCAAGAAGGGCGAGGCCAATCAGCAGCCGCCGATTGATCCGGTGAAAGCCAGCCTGGCAATGGGCGCGAGCTTCGTTGCAAGAGCTTTCTCCGGCGACAAGGAGCAACTGGTTCCCCTGATCAAGGCCGGACTGAGACACAAGGGATTCGCCCTGCTGGATGTGATCTCGCCATGCGTGACCTTCAATGATCACGCTACCTCCACCAAGAGTTACGCCTACACCCGCGAGTACTATCATCCGGCAATTCACACGGACTTCATTCCGCCCAGTGAGGAAATTGTTGCCCGGTACGACCAGGGTGAAGCCATGGACGTGCAACTGCACGATGGCAGCCACGTGATACTTCGCAAGGTGGACAAGGACTATGATCCCACCGACAGAGGCCGTGCCTTCAACTTCCTGATGGATGCCCAGGATCGGGGCGAAGTGGTGACTGGACTGCTGTATATCGACCAGAAGCAGGGCGATATGCACCAGCGCAGCGGCACCGCAAGCAAGCCCCTTGGACGCATGGAGCACCAGGAACTCTGCCCCGGGTCAGAAGCCCTGAAGGATCTTCAAAAGGCCTATCGTTGAAAGTGGCGTCACGGCCCGGCGGGCCGTGAGGCTTATTCCCAGTTGTTTGCCTGGGATTGAAAATTCTCGGTGTGGGCGGGTACCACGCAAAAGCGGTGTCCGGTGGGCGCCTGCATGACCACCCATTCCCTCACTTCAGCGAGTCGCCTGGCGCCCAGTCTCTCCAGTCGGGCAACCTCGGCGGGTATATCATCGGTCTCAATATCCAGGTGCACCCGACTGGGGTGGTCCACGGTCTGGATCTCAATGTGCATGTCCCGGGTTTTACCGCGTAGCGCCCGGTATTTCTCTTCGCCTGCTTCCTTGCTGGCCTCGGCAGAAAGGCCCAGGGCCGAGGCCCAGAACGCCGCGGCCTCATCCATCTCGGCGTTCTCGCAATCGATAATTAAACCCCCAAGTCTGCTCTTGTGCACGGGCTTACTCCTTAGAGGCTATGCGATCCCCGGGACGAATGGTCCCGCCGCGGACAATGGTTGCACGCAGCCCTCCGCGGTCGACCATGGTCTTGACCACCTTGGCGGATGGAACCTGTTCGGTGGCGAACAGGGCCCCCAGGGTGGCGCAGGGCTGGCACAGGTCCACCGCTTCCAACAGGGTTTCACCGACCATGAACTGCTTGCCCAGCAGGGCATTTAAATCCACTCCCCGGGTCACCAGGTTGCGCCGGGTTTGCCAGGCGGCGACATCCAGGCCGGTTTCGCTGTTGAATTCGGCAACCTTTTCTTCTTCGATCAGGGTGACCTGCTTGTCCGGGTCGGCGCCTTGCTCGTTATAGCAACGGTCCCCCGGGATCCCTTTGCCGGCCACCAGTGCGGTTTTCTCGAGTCGGGTTAGCGGACCACCGGATTCCCCGGCAATACTGATAGAAACAAGTTTTCCTGGCTGCTGGCCTGACATGAATCCTCCGGGGTGGCGCCCGTGCTGTGGTAACGGTTTGCCCTAGCATGCCTCGGAATGGGCGGCCTGTCTTGCAGGGTGCGTGGCTCAGTCCTGGGCCATTGTGGCCAGTAACTTGTCCAGGTGTGCCGCAAAGGCCTTTTTGTCGGCCTGTCCCAGGGGTGGTGGCCCGCCGGTCTGCATGCCACTGGCTCGCATGGTGTCCAAGAAATCCCGCATGTTCAGCCTGGCCCGAATAGTGTCGGCATTGAACAGTTCGCCTCTGGGGCTGAGCACGTGGGCGCCTTTTTCCATGGCTTCGGCGGCCAGCGGAATATCACTGGTGATGACCAGGTCGCCCCTGGCCAGCAAGCGCACGATTTCATCGTCTGCCACATCGAAGCCGTGGGAGACCTGCATGGATCGGATCAGGGGTGAGGAGGGCGTGGAGAGGTAATGGTTGGCCACCAGGATGACTTGCACACGGCAGCGCTGGGCCGCTCGGAACAGCATTTCCTTTATTGGAACCGGACAGGCGTCGGCGTCAACCCATATCTGCATTGAAGGTAGGGCTCCGGGGCTCAGGAAGGGTCGGTCTTGCGGGGCGGCAAGTGGCCGTAGGGTTTGTCGTCTTCGAAAACAAACTCGTGGTCGCTAAGGTTGGCGCCCAGCATGCGCAGGTACTCGGCCCCGAAAAATTCCATTGCCTTGTCCCGGTCACCCTTGAAGGCTTCCAGGTTGGCTGAATTGCTGGCTACCACGAAGGCGTTGAATCTCGCCGCGGCGTATAGCAGAGCCATACCCACATTTTCTCGATTCATCACATCCAGTTGGGAGTTGGCGACACTGATAAAAGAGTCCGCAACCTGTCTGAATTGTTTGTCTAATTCCTCGTCTGCCATAGCT
>JBFFTZ010000021.1:0-15351 GCA_041571575.1 Gammaproteobacteria bacterium
AGGAAAAAGCTGCCCGGGTCCAGAGCTCCCAGTTGGAGCTGTACCAGGGTTTGTCCGATACGGTAGAGACTCGATACACCACCGGAAGGGGCGGCCAGCAGGAGCTCGTGCGAGTCGGGCTGGAGCAAAATCTGCTGCAGGAAAACCTGATAGGCCTGAAACGTGACTCGGCGGCCCTGCGTTCGAATTTATCGGAGTGGATAGGGGAGGCGGCCTTCGGTGAGCTGGACCTTGACGGGTTCGTGCTGCCCGAACTGCCTGCTCAGGATTCCCTCGCCCCGCGCATCGCCGACAACCCCATGGTGCTTGCCGACCAGGTGCAGATGGAAGCCAGCCAGGTAGGTGAGCAGTTGGCCAGTCAGCGCTATAAGCCGGATTGGGGCGTCGAAGTGTCTTACGGTTTTCGTGATGGCGTGGATGCCATGGGCGTCAGTCGCCCGGATTTTTTTAGTGCCATGGTGATGTTCAGCGTCCCGATGTTTACCGGCGATCGGCAGGATCGCATGGTGGCCGCCGCCGAGGCCGATACCCGTGCCGCCCTGAGCCAGGTCAAGAACCGCCAGCGAACCCTGCTTGCCAGGGTGCAGGCTGCCTACGAACGCTACAACGCCCAGCAAGAAATGCTGGCCCTGTACAGGGATGAAGTCTTGCCGGCGGCACGCTCCAACGTGACCGCGACCCTGAATGCATACCAGGGACAGCGGGTTAGTTTTGACGAATACATCCGGGCCGAAAACATGGCCCTTGAGAAAACGCTTCGGGCGGCGCGGCTTTCCGCGGACAGCCTCGCGGCCCAGGCCGAGATTCTCTACCTGGTGGGAGATACACAATGAACATGATGAAACTGATGTCGGTCGTGTTACTGGCCACCGTGCTCCTGCTGGGTGCCTGTGAGCAGGCATCGACGCCTGCCGAGACGGTCAAGGAACATGCCCTCAAGCACACCGACGCGAGTTATGTGTGCCCCATGCATCCCGAGGTGGTCAGCGACCAGCCCGGTGACTGCCCGATCTGTGGCATGTACCTGGTGAAGAAGGAGACCGGGGCAGTGAAGGAGACGGTGAAGGAGACGGTCAAGGAGACGGTCAAGGAGCACGCCCTGAAGCACGCGGACCCCACCTACGTTTGCCCCATGCATTCGCAGATCCGCAGTGATCAACCGGGCTCCTGCCCGATATGTGGCATGGACCTGGTGAAGGTGGAGCCGGATCCGGCGGCCGCCGGGGGTGATGGCCAGGCGCTGTACTACCGGCACCCGCACAACCCGACCGTTACCTCACCCACGCCCCGCAAGGATGAGATGGGCATGGACTTCGTCCCGGTGTATGGCGACCCGGGCAAGCTGGTTACCATCTCACCATCGGTAGAGCAGAACCTGGGTGTGCGTACCGCCATTGCCGAACGCGGCAAGCTCACCCGGCGCATTGATGCGGTGGGGGTGGTGGAATACGACGGCTCCAGCATTACTCACCTGCATACCCGGGCCGAGGGATGGATCGAGAAAACCAGCCTGAAGGCGGTGGGTGATCCGGTGCGCAAGGGCCAGGTGTTGTTCGAGTTGTACTCGCCGACCCTGGAGACCGCCCAGCAGGAATTTGTCACTGCAATGGAGCGTGGCGGCCGGTTGCTGGACGCCTCCCGCCGTCGCCTGGCGGCGCTGGGTGTGGGCGAGACCGAGATCCAGGAGCTGTCTCGCAGCGGCAAGGTATCGCCCCGCATTGCGATTCGCGCTCCACACGACGGTGTGGTGAAAGACCTGAACGTGCGTGAGGGCATGTACGTGACTCCCATGGTGGAGCTGGCGGCGCTGGCGGATTTCTCCCGCATGTGGGTGATCGCCGAGGTGTTCCCCCAGCAGGCGGGATGGCTGTCCCAGGGACTGCCGGTAGAGGTGCGGGCCAGGGAGCAATCCGAGCTGGTCGTCCAGGGCAAGGTGGATTACGTGTACCCGGAAATGGCGGCCAACACGCGCACGGTGACGGTGAGAGTCCAGGTGCCCAATGCCGATGCAGGCCTGTTGTTTAACCAGTATGTGGAAGTGCGAATTTTTGCCGCTCCCCGAGAGGATGTGCTTTACGTCCCCAGCGAGGCGGTGATTCGCACGGGGAAAGAGTCCCGGGTGTTGCTGGCCTATAGCGGTGGTCGGTTTGAGTCCCGGATTGTCGCGACCGGGATGCAGAGCGGTGGCAACACCGAGATACTCAGCGGACTTTCCCAGGGCGATAGCGTGGTGGTTTCCGGGCAGTTCCTGCTGGATTCCGAGGCCAGCTTCAAGGCCAGCATGACCCGTATGCAGGATAGTGATTCGGACAGGAAGGACGAGTCCCGCGACTCCCATAAGACCGGGGAGCACCGGCCATGATTACCCGGTTGATTCACTGGTCCATCGATAATCGCCCGCTGGTCTTGCTGGCGGCGCTGGTGCTGTGTGTGGCCGGAGTGGTCTCGCTGAAAACCACGCCCCTCGATGCGATTCCCGACCTGTCCGACGTGCAGGTCATCGTCAAGACCCGCTATCCCGGGCAGTCCCCCCGGGTGGTGGAAGACCAGGTGACCTATCCCCTGGCCACTGCCCTGATGGCGGTGCCCGGCGCGGTGGACGTGCGCGGGTATTCCATGTTCGGGGATTCCTTCGTGTACGTGATATTCGAGGACGGTACCGATTTGTACTGGGCCCGTTCCCGGGTGCTGGAATACCTTAACCAGGTGCGAGACAAGCTGCCCGATGAGGCGAGCACGGCCCTGGGTCCCGACGCCACCGGCGTGGGTTGGGTGTATCAATATGCCCTGGTGGATCGCACAGGCCAGCACGATCTTTCCCAGCTACGAAGTTTGCAGGACTGGTTCCTGCGCTTCGAGTTGCAGGGTCTTCCCGGCGTGTCTGAAGTGGCCACCGTGGGCGGCATGGTGCGCCAGTACCAGGTGGTGGTGGACCCCCAGGCGCTCAGAGCCTACGGCCTTTCTCTTGACCGGGTGAAGATGGCGATCAGCCGGGGCAACCAGGAATCCGGCGCCTCGGTGATCGAGATGGCGGAAGCCGAGTACATGGTGAGGGTTTCCGGTTACCTGACCAGTGTGGAAGACCTGGAGCAGGTGCCGGTGATGGTCTCTGCCGATGGCACGCCGGTGCTGGTGAAGCATGTGGCCCAGGTGCGCCTGGGCCCGCAAATGCGGCGGGGCATTGCCGATCTGGACGGCGAGGGCGAAGTGGTTGGCGGCATCGTGGTGATGCGCTACGGCGAGAACGCCCTGGCCACCATCGAGCATGTGAAAGCGCGGCTGGATGAATTGCGTGGGTCCCTGCCCGACGGGGTGGAAATCGTGGAGACCTATGACCGCTCGTCGTTGATCGAAAGAGCGGTATCCACCTTGCAGGGAAAGCTGCTGGAAGAGTTCCTGGTAGTGGGCCTGGTCTGCATCCTGTTCCTGTTCCACATCCGCTCTTCACTGGTGATCCTGATCAGCCTGCCTATCGGCGTGCTGGTGGCTTTCGTCATCATGCGCACCCAGGGGATCAACGCCAACATCATGTCCCTGGGCGGTATTGCCATTGCCATCGGCGCCATGGTGGATGGGGCCATCGTGATGGTGGAGAACATGCACAAGCACCTGGAAGGGCGGGAGCTGAATTCATCCGAACGATGGAAGGTTGTTGCCCAGGCCTCGGCGGAAGTGGGCCCGGCAATTTTCTATTCCCTGGTGATCATTACCCTGAGTTTCCTGCCGGTGTTCACCCTGCAGGCCCAGGAAGGCCGGCTGTTCGCCCCCCTGGCGTTTACCAAGACCTATGCCATGGCTGCCTCGGCGGGCCTGGCGGTGACCCTGGTGCCGGTGCTCATGGGCTACCTGGTGCGAGGCAAGATCCGACCCGAAATGGATAATCCGGTGAACCGTTTGCTGGTGGCCATATACCGGCCCATGGTGCGCTTCGTGTTGCGCTTCCCCTGGCTGGCGGTGGCCACCGGCGCCCTGGTGCTGGTGGTGACCCTGTATCCGGTCAGTCGCCTGGGTACCGAGTTCATGCCAGACCTGGACGAGGGCGACTTGCTGTACATGCCAACGACCTATCCTGGGCTGTCCGCCGGCAAGGCTCAGCAACTGCTCCAGCAGACTGACCGGCTGATCCGAACAGTGCCCGAGGTGACCCGGGTGTTCGGCAAGGTGGGCAGGGCGGAAACCGCCACTGATCCGGCGCCCATGACCATGATCGAGACCACTATCCAGCTCAAGCCTCGGGACCAGTGGCGTCCCGGCATGGACCTGGACGGCTTGAAGAAGGAACTGAACGAGAAAATCCGCTTCCCGGGCTTGACCAATGCCTGGGTGATGCCGATCAAGACCCGTATCGACATGCTGGCCACCGGTATCAAGACCCCCGTGGGGATCAAGATTGCCGGCGCCGACCTGGGCGTGATCGAGTCCATCGGCAAGCAGGTAGAGCAGGTGCTCAAGCCGGTGCCCGGCACGGTGTCGGTGTATGCGGACCGTTCTGCCGGCGGGCGATACATCCAGGTGGATATCGACCGAACGGCGGCGGCCAGGTTCGGGCTGAATATCGCCGATCTGCAGGAGATCATGCGCACCGCCGTGGGCGGAATGGATATCTCCGAGACGGTAGAAGGCCTGGAGCGCTATCCGGTGAACCTGCGTTACCCCATAGACTACCGTGACTCCCCGGAGGCCTTGCGCTTGCTGCCGGTGGTGACCCCCGGTGGTGCGACCCTGGCCCTGGGCGAGGTGGCGAATATCAGCGTGGTGGACGGCCCGCCCATGATCAAGAGCGAGAATGCCCGGCCCAATGGATGGGTGTTCGTGGATATCCAGGGCGTGGACCTGGGCACCTACGTGGCGAGCGCGAAGAAGGTGGTTGCCGACCAGGTGGAACTGCCCCCGGGGTACTCCATTAGCTGGTCCGGCCAGTTCCAGTACATGGAGCGGGCCAATGAGCGGCTCAGACTGGTGGTGCCGGTGACCCTGGTGATCATCATCCTGATGCTCTACCTGAATTTCCGGCGTTTCAGGGAGGTCGGGATGATCCTGGTCACCCTGCCCATGGGCTTGGTGGGCGGGGTCTGGCTGCTGTACCTGCTGAATTACAACCTGTCGGTGGCGGTGGGGGTTGGTTTTATCGCCCTGGCCGGTGTGGGGGTGGAGATGGGCGTGGTGCTGCTGGTCTACCTCAACCAGGCGCTTTCCCGTCACCAGGACCAGGCCATGCGGGAGGAACGGGCGTTTAACCTGGCCGACCTTCGCACCACGGTAATCGAGGGTGCGCTGATGCGTATCCGTCCCATCATGATGACGGTGGCCACGGTGATCGTGGGCCTGTTGCCGGTGATGTTCGGCGGCGGTACCGGTGCCGAGGTGATGCAGCGGATTGCCGCGCCCATGGTGGGTGGCATGGTCAGCACACTGGGCCTGACCCTCCTGGTGCTACCCGCTTTGTTCTACCTGGTCCAGCGACGGGGATTGAAGGAATAAGGCCCGGGGCCTGGATTCGGCTCCGGTGATCGGGCTATCGGCCTTCGCTGATAGCCCGCTTCCGCCGGGTCCGCTAGAATGCCTGCTGTAATTGTTCGGGACCAGGCGAAAGGATCATCACGATGGCGAATATCCGGGTAAAAGACAGGGCGGGGAATCTTGTAGAGATCGAGGGCGAGACGGGCAGCCCCCTGATGTACAGCCTGCGCAATATCGATAATGGCGTGGACGCCGTGTGTGGTGGCCTGTGTTCCTGCGGGACCTGCCATGTCTACATTTCACCCGACTGGCAGGACCGATTCCCGAAGCCGGCCGAGGACGAGGCGGACCTGCTCGAAGAGCTGGATGAGACCCGTGAGGGCTCCCGCCTGAGCTGCCAGCTGACCTTTACCGACGAGCTGGACGGCCTGGAGCTGGAGATCGCCCCCGAGGAATAACCCCCAACTAAATGGTGACAGTTACCCTAATTAGCCGAAATAGGGTAACTGTCACCGTAATTACCGGCAGGCGTGGCGGGTGGATTTCTCTGTCAATTGGCCCTACTGATGAGCTGGACATTTGTTATACTGCCGTGTTCGTGAGCCGCGACGTAAGCGGGATTGCCGCCTTTTACGGGATTAAGTGCAACCCACCGATGCTGGCTTCGGCGCGAAAGTGGCGGAACTGGTAGACGCGCAGGATTTAGGTTCCTGTGGGGTAACCCGTGAGAGTTCGAGTCTCTCCTTTCGCACCATTAAATTTGGCTTAGCTTTTTGAGATGCGCCTGCATGAGGGCGCATCATCGTTTTTATCGAGGATTTAGGATGCAGGTTTCAGTTGAATCGACCAGTGGTCTGGAACGGAAGTTAACGGTAAAAGTACCCTCTACCGAGATAGACACCGAGGTTGAAAAGCGCCTGACCCGTTTGGGTCGTACCGCCAAGATCAAGGGCTTCCGCCCCGGCAAGGCACCGATGAAGGTGCTGCGCCAGAACTATGGCGCCCAGGCCCACCAGGAAGTGGTCGGCGAGGTTCTCCAGTCCAGTTACAGTGCCGCCTTGCTCCAGGAAAAGCTCAACCCCGCCGGTAGCCCCCGGATTGAGCCCACCAGCATGGCGCCCGGCAAGGACCTGGAATACGTGGCCACCTTCGAGGTGTATCCGGAAGTGGTTTTCGAGCCCCTGGACAAGATTAAAGTCAGCCGCCCGGTTGCCGAGATCACCGAGGAAGACGTCACGGGAATGCTTGAGAGCCTGCGCAAGCAGCGTAGCGAGTGGGACGAAAGTGACGCCGCCGCTGAAGATGGCGCCCGCGCAACCATCGATTTCGAAGGCAAGCTTGATGGCGAGCTTTTCGACGGCGGCAAGGCCGAAGATTATGCATTCGTGATGGGCGAAGGCCGGATGCTGGCTGACTTCGAAAACGGTATCAAGGGCATGAAGGCCGGCGAGACCCGGGATATCACCGTGAATTTCCCCGAGGACTACCAGGCTGAAAATCTCAGGGGCAAGGAAGCGGTCTTCGCCATTACCATGAAGAAGGTCGAGACCAGTCGCCTGCCGGAAGTGGACGATGAGTTCGCCAAGGCTTTTGGCGTGGAAGAGGGCGGTCTTGAAGCCTTTATGGAAGAAGTCCGTGGCAATATGACCCGCGAGCTGGAACAGACCGTGAAGCAGCGGATGAAAGATGCCCTGATGGACGCCCTGGTGGAACAAAACCCCATCGAAGTGCCTGGTGCGCTGGTGGAGCAGGAAATTCAAAGCCTGCAGCAGGATGCCGGACGTCGCATGGGCAACCAGGACCCGAGCAAGCTGCCGGCTCCGGAGCTGTTCGCGGAGACCGCCCGGAAGCGTGTGACGGTTGGCCTGCTGATCGGTGAAGTCATTCGCCAGAACGAGCTGAAGCTGGATCCCGCCAAGGTTGAGGAGAAGCTGGTACAGCTGACCCAGGACTACGACGATGCAGAAAACATGATCAAGATGTACCGCGCCAATGCCCAGGCCATGGGCCAGGTGCAGAACCTGGTGATGGAAGAGCAGGTCGTGGAATGGTTGCTGGAAAAGGCCGCCGTGACCGACAAGAAGACGACCTTCAAAGAGTTGATGAACCTCGACGCCCAGCAGGGTTGATTTTTCCTGCCAGGCCGGATAATCCGGAGAGAAGCTGATGGATATAAATGCCCAACTGGTACCCATGGTGGTCGAGCAGACTGCCCGTGGCGAGCGTTCCTACGATATCTTTTCTCGCTTGCTCAAGGAGCGGGTGGTTTTTTTGGTAGGGCAGGTCGAGGATCACGTGTGCAACCTGGTGGTTGCCCAGTTGCTGTTCCTGGAATCAGAAAATCCTGACAAGGATATCCACCTGTACATCAATTCTCCGGGTGGTTCCGTGAGTGCCGGTCTGTCGGTCTACGACACCATGCAATACATCAAGCCCGACGTGAGCACCATCTGCGTTGGCCAGGCGGCCAGCATGGGCGCGGTGCTGCTGGCCGGCGGCACCAAAGGCAAGCGTTATGCGCTGCCCCATTCCCGGGCAATGATTCATCAGCCTATCGCCGGCTACCAGGGCCAGGCCTCGGATATTGATATCCACGCCAAGGAAGTTCTGAAGGTGCGCGATCAGCTCAATGGCATCCTCGCCCTGCATACTGGCCAGTCGATCAGCCAGATTGAGACGGATACCGACAGAGACCGCTTTATGAGTGGTCCTGAGGCCGTTGAGTACGGCTTGATTGATCATGTTTTGGAGAAGCGGCCGGACGCACCGAAGACGGACTAGACTTTCCTATATGAATCAACGAGATAGGGTAAATATGGTGAAAATACACCATGTGTGATTTTTTGCATGTACTGCGCTCCGCGTGATATATAAACAGTGTTCGCGGAACACGGCAATATTGCCGAATATTAGAGGAATGTAATGACTGGAGACTCGCGAGGCACTGCCGAAGACGGAAAGCTGCTCTACTGCTCGTTTTGCGGTAAGAGCCAGCATGAGGTTCGCAAACTGATTGCAGGCCCGTCGGTCTTTATTTGTGATGAGTGTGTAGAGCTGTGCAACGACATCATCCGGGAAGAACTGGAAGATCGTTCGGAGCATACCGGGGACCATTTACCCAAGCCTCATGAGATCAATGCCGTCCTGAACGAGTACGTCATTGGCCAGGCCCGGGCCAAGAAGATTCTGTCGGTTGCCGTTTACAACCACTACAAGCGTCTTGAGAACAAGGGTTCGGAGAAGTCCAAGGACGATGTTGAGCTGTCCAAGAGCAACATCCTGCTGATCGGCCCCACCGGCTGCGGCAAGACCCTGCTGGCCGAGACCCTGGCCCGCTTGTTGAATGTGCCGTTCACGATTGCCGATGCCACCACCCTCACCGAGGCGGGTTACGTTGGCGAGGACGTGGAGAACATCATTCAGAAGTTGCTCCAGAAGTGCGATTACGATGTGGAGAAGGCCCAGACGGGTATCGTCTACATTGATGAGATCGACAAGATTTCTCGCAAGTCTGACAACCCCTCCATTACCCGTGACGTGTCGGGCGAGGGCGTGCAGCAGGCATTGCTGAAGTTGATCGAAGGCACCGTGGCTTCGGTACCGCCCCAGGGCGGACGCAAGCATCCCCAGCAGGAATTCCTGCAGGTGGATACATCAAACATCCTGTTTATCTGCGGCGGCGCTTTCGCCGGCCTCGAAAAACTCATTTCCAGCCGTTCCAGCAAGGGCGGCATCGGCTTCGTGGCCGAGGTCAAGAGCAGTGAGGAAACCCTCAGCGTGGGTGAGTTGCTGCACGACGTGGAGCCTGAGGACCTGGTCAAGTACGGCCTGATCCCGGAATTCGTGGGTCGTTTGCCGGTGGTTGCCACTCTCGAGGAGCTGGATCAGGATGCCCTGGTACAGATCCTGGTAGAGCCCAAGAATGCCCTGACCAAGCAGTATCGCCGCCTGTTCGAGATGGAAGGCGTAGAGCTGGACTTCCGGGAAGAGGCCTTGAGAGCGGTGGCCAAGCGGGCCATGGCTCGCAAGACCGGCGCCCGTGGCCTGCGTACTATCCTGGAGAACGTACTCCTGGACACCATGTACGATTTACCATCGTCTACCAACGCCACCAAGGTGGTGGTGGACGAGGCAGTAGTGGAGGGCGATACCAAGCCCTATATCATCTACGAATCCGAGGATCGCGAGCTGGACGCTGTCGAAGAAAAGCGCCCTGCCGGTTCTGCTTCCTGATAGGGCGCAAGCCGGTCCGCGGCCCCAGATTACTGGAGCACCGCAGGAGATTTACCGGCGTGATTGAATTCCTGCCCAGAGCCCCCATATCTGACCCCAGTTAGTTATTGTGCCCGGCCGTTGCCGGGCCATGAGGTGAAGCGTGTCTGAACAGAAAACCGATTTAACCCCCGAAACCCCTGCCACGGATGAGCCGCGCGGTACGGTAGCGGTGCTGCCCCTGCGTGATGTGGTGGTTTACCCTCATATGGTGATTCCGCTGTTTGTCGGCCGGGATCGCTCCATCATGGCCCTGGACAAGGCCATGGAGGACGGCAAGCAAGTCCTGCTGATTTCCCAGAAAGAAGCCGATATTGACGAGCCTACCGCTGACGACCTGTATGAATTTGGCACCTTGTCCACCATCCTGCAGCTGCTCAAGCTCCCCGATGGCACCGTCAAGGTCCTGGTAGAGGGTGGCGAGCGGGCTAAGGTGGATACCCTGTACAGCGGCGAGTTTTTCTCCGCCGACTTCACCGTGTTGCCCGAAAACGTGGCCGGTGATGAGCGTGAGCTGGACGTGCTGTCCCGATCCGTGATGTCCCAGTTCGAGCAGTATGTAAAGCTGAACAAGAAAGTGCCGCCGGAGATCCTGGCGTCACTGGCCGGCATCGAACAGGCTGGTCGCCTGGCGGACACGATTGCCGCCCACATGGCGCTTAAGCTCTCCGAGAAGCAGGCCATTCTGGAAATCCAGAGCGTGCGTGAGCGTCTTGAGCACATCATGGGCCTGATTGAGGGCGAGATTGATGTGCTGCAGATCGAGAAGCGCATCCGCGGCCGGGTCAAGCAGCAGATGGAGAAGAGCCAGCGCGAGTACTACCTGAATGAGCAGATGAAGGCTATTCAGAAAGAACTGGGCGAGATGGAAGATGCTCCCAACGAATTGCAGGACCTGGAAGAGAAGATCGAAAAGGCCGGCATGAGCAAGGAAGCCCGTGAAAAGGCAAATTCCGAGCTGGGTAAATTGAAGCTCATGTCTCCCATGTCTGCCGAGGCCACCGTGGTGCGCAACTACATAGACTGGTTGCTCAAGGCTCCGTGGAAAAAACGCAGCAAGATCCACCATGACCTGGCCAAGGCACACGACGTGCTTGAAGCCGATCACTATGGTCTTGAAAAGGTCAAGGAACGCATTCTTGAGTACCTTGCGGTACAGCAGAGGGTGAAGCATTCCAAGGGCCCGATCCTGTGTCTGGTGGGTCCGCCCGGAGTGGGTAAGACCTCGCTGGGGCAGAGCATTGCACGCAGCACCAATCGCAAGTTTGTGCGCATGTCCCTGGGTGGCGTGCGTGACGAGGCCGAGATTCGCGGGCACCGTCGCACCTACATCGGTTCCATGCCCGGCAAGATCGTGCAGAACCTGGGCAAGGTAGGCGTGCGTAATCCGCTGTTCCTGCTGGATGAAGTGGACAAGATGTCCATGGACTTCCGTGGCGATCCGTCTTCGGCCCTGCTTGAAGTGCTGGATCCGGAACAGAACAACGCGTTTAACGATCATTACCTGGAGGTCGATTTCGACCTGTCAGAAGTGATGTTTGTCTGCACCGCCAACAGCCTGAATATTCCTGCTCCGTTGCTGGATCGCATGGAAGTCATTCGCATCCCCGGTTACACCGAAGATGAGAAGATGAATATCGCCAGGCGCTACCTGGTGGCCAAGCAGATCGCAGCCAATGGACTGAAACCTGAAGAGGTGACCATCTCTGACGGTGCGATTCGTGACCTGGTTCGTTACTACACCCGCGAGGCGGGCGTGCGTAGCCTGGAGCGCGAGATTTCCAAGATCTGCCGCAAGGTGGTGAAGGAGTTGTTGCTCAAGCCTCGCAAGGGCAAGGTGCACGTGGTGCCCAAGAGCCTGCCCAAGTACCTGGGCGTGCGTCGCTTCCGTTACGGACGTGCCGAGGAAATCGACCAGATCGGCCAGGTGACAGGTCTTGCCTGGACCGAGGTGGGTGGCGAATTGCTGACCATCGAATCCGCCATCGTGCCCGGCAAGGGCAAGCTGATTCATACCGGCCAGTTGGGCGATGTGATGCAGGAATCCATCCAGGCCGCCATGACGGTTGTGCGCAGTCGTGCTTCCATACTGGGTGTGGATGAAGATTTTCATCAGAAGTTCGATGTGCATGTGCATGTTCCGGAGGGTGCTACACCCAAGGATGGCCCCAGTGCGGGTATCGCGATGTGCACGGCCCTGGTGTCGGCACTGACCAAGATTCCGGTGCGTTCAGATGTGGCCATGACCGGCGAAATCACCCTGCGCGGTGAGGTTCTGCCCATCGGTGGGCTGAAAGAAAAACTGCTGGCGGCTCATCGCGGTGGCATCTCGATGGTGCTGATTCCCGAGGAAAACCAGAAGGATTTGGCAGAGATTCCGAAGAACATCAAAGATCATTTGGATATTCGTCCTGTTAAATGGATTGATGAAGTTCTGGAACTGGCTCTTCAGCACATGCCTGTGCGAGGCCCTGAGGGCAAGAAAGGCCCGAAAGGCGCGGCCAAGTCTGACGAGCCTGCAAAGGAAATTCATGCGCATTGATGCCTGAGATGAAAGGCCCGACCTTGCGGTCGGGCCTTTTTCTTTTGCTGGCACACAGGTTTTGGTGAGTGCTATTTCAGCCTGATACGGGGTACTTGACTTCGCAGGTTGTCTGGAAAATCAATCACTACCAGAACTTTGTGAATGCGCTTGTATTTGTAGAGAAATTTTTCAAGACCCCTTTCTACCGGGAAAAATCAATTTCTTTTCTGTTAGCTTTGTTGACAGTGCTTTTTTTTCGCTGGTATAAATTCAAGCGAATTCGAGGACGGACGCGGCGGACACGCTGCACAACTGTTAAGACAGTTGGCAGGGTGGATCATAATAGAGACCAAAACGCCGTTCCCCGTATAACGCCCCGAGCATGACGCCGGGCGTTCTTTTTTTAACTTCAAATAAAGAAGGGTTGTTTATGAACAAAGGTGATCTGATTGATGCTGTTGCCGAGGCCACTGGTCTGTCAAAAGCCGATTCAACCAAGGCTGTAGATGCCGTGGTTAACTCCATTACCGCTACTCTGAAGCAGGGCGACCAGGTATCCCTGGTAGGCTTTGGTACCTTCTCTGTTAAGCACCGCGCAGCCCGTGCTGGCCGCAATCCCCGTACTGGCGAGACCATCCAGATTGCTGCCAGTAATGCGCCCGGATTTAAGGCTGGTAAAGCTCTAAAGGATGCCGTAAACTAGCGCGCCTTCGCTAGGTGCTGACCTTGCCGAAGGGTGCTTAGCTCAGATGGTAGAGCGTCGCCTTTACACGGCGAATGTCGGGGGTTCGATCCCCTCAGCACCCACCAGAATTAGGAGTGGTAGTTCAGTTGGTTAGAATACCGGCCTGTCACGCCGGGGGTCGCGGGTTCGAGTCCCGTCCACTCCGCCAATTCGAAAAAGGCGCCCTGCACAGGGCGCTTTTTTTTTGCCCCGGAATGCTCCTGGCGAAGAAGAAAATCGAGGGTTAGATACACAAGTGTCTGCCCGTGGGACCAAAACTGGCGCATAATGCGCCAACTGCAATCAAACGAACCGGGGTCACATGCTTCAGAGAATTCGTGACAACATGACGGGCTGGGTATCAGGCTCGATCATCTTCATCATCGCCATTGCCTTTATTTTCTGGGGCATTGACTTTGGATTCTTTAATCGTGACTACATCGCGCTGGTCAACGGTGGCGAAGTGTCCACCAATGTTTATCGCAACGCGGTGCAGAACCAGGTATCACAGGCCCAGAGGACCTACCAGGACGAGTTGCCGGAAGCGCTGCTTCAGCGAATTCGTAGCGCTACCCTGGAGAACCTGATTCGTCGCGAATTACTGGCCCAGCGTGTTGCCGAGCGCAATTACCGCGTGGGCGATGAGCAGCTGCACCAGAGCATCCGTTCCATGGAAGCGTTCCAGGTGGACGGGGCGTTCTCCCTGGATAGCTACAATGCCCGGCTTGCCGGTGTTGGTCGCAGCCCAACCTCTTTTGAGGCGGAACAGCGGGTGGCCCTGCAGATGGGTCAGCTCCAGGACGGCGTGGCCGCCACCGAGTTCCTGACCTCCTCCGAGACCCGCCGCCTGATCGAGTTGTTCGAGCAGAAGCGCGAAGTGTCCGTGGCGACGATTTCCCCCGAGCAGTTCGCAGATACCATTACGGTTGATGAGGCCGCGGTGCAGGCGTACTACGAACAGAACACCGATTTGTACCTCACACCTGAGACAGTAACCCTGCGCTATCTGGAAATCCGGGGTGCCGACGTGGCCGCCGATATCCAGGTTACTGAAGATGATTTGCTCAGCTATTACGAGTCATCCAAGGCGCAGCTCAGCGTCACGGAGCGGCGCCAGGTCAGGCACATTCTTATCGAGGCCGATGATGAGGACGCTGCGCTGGCAACAGCCCAGGCCGTCACCGCACGTATTCGCGGTGGTGAGGATTTTGCTGCGGTGGCCGCTGAGGCCTCTGCCGATTCCAGTACTGCCGACTCCGGCGGTGACCTGGGTTGGGTTGATGCAGAAACGTTTGAAGGCGCATTGGGAGATGCCATCTTCTCCCTGGCCCAGGGTGAGGTTAGCGATCCGGTGCGTTCCGACTTTGGTTTCCACGTGCTGCGTGTCGATGCCGTCGACGGTGGCGTTATGCCCAGCTTCGCCGAGGTCCGTGAGCAGCTTGAAACCCGCTATCGCGAGGACCAGGCCGGTGAGCGTTACTACAGCCGCGCCGAGACCCTTGCCGAGATGGCATTTGAAAACCTTTATGAACTGGACAGCGCCGCCGAGGCACTGGGTCTGGAAATCCAGGAAGTCCCTGGCTTTACCCGGGCGAATGATGAGGTGTTCCCCGGTCATCCGGAAGTCGCCGAAGCTGCGTTCAGTATCGCTTCACTGGAAGACGGTGAAAATAGTCGGGTAATCGAGTTGGGTGACAAGCATGCCGTGGTGCTGCGTGTCGCCGATCATCAACCGCCCCAGCCCCAGCCCCTCGAGGCGGTCCGCGAGACCATCGTCCAGGCTCTGAAAAAAGAGCAGTCTGTGGCCATGGCCGCAACTGCCGGCAGCGAGTTGCTGGCAGCAGTAGAGCAGGGGGCTTCACTGGAAGCCGCTGCCCGGGACAAGAATGCCGAGTTCCAGCCCGCCCGACTAATTGATCGTGCCGATCGCGAGGCGCCTGCAGAACTGATTGCTGCCGTGTTCCGTTCAGCCAAGCCAGAGTATGGGCCGGTGGCAAACAGCATACAGCTGCGTGATGGCAGTTACGCCGTGTTCACTGTCAGCCAGGTGCTTCCCGGCATGCCGGGGGCAGTCTCTGCCGAGGCAAGGATGGCAGCCCGCCGGGCGATGGCCCAGCAGATTGGAGAGTCAACCTTCGAGACCTATGTCCAGGACCTCAGGGACAAAGCCTCGATATCAGTATTTGAAGACGATACGCAAGAGGCTCCGCAGCGGTAAAAAATCCAGGGCCTACCCCTAGCAGGGTGGGCCCTTTTTTTACGCTGTAAAAATAGACCAGCGCCGTTTTTGATTGCAGGGGAGTTCGTATGTTCAAGTTGAAGCTGCATTGGCAGATTCTTATTGCATTGGTATTGGCCGGCATTATTGGCC
>JBFFTZ010000022.1:0-15255 GCA_041571575.1 Gammaproteobacteria bacterium
AGGAAACCCACCTGTTCGGCGCGAACGCCACAGGCACATCCCTGGAACAAGCCAGGGACATTGGCCAGCGACTGCTTGCTGGCATGAACCCCGGCTAGCAGAGCTATTTATCTCCGGCGTAGCCGATAGTTCGTAACGAATCACCAATTTCACGCAAGATAGCCGGATCATCGATGGTGGCCGGCATCTTCCACGGCTCTGAATCAGCGATCTTGCGCATGGTTCCGCGGAGAATTTTTCCTGACCGTGTCTTGGGCAGACGATTCACTACCACCGCCTTCTTGAATGCGGCAACCGGACCTATGCGCTCCCTGACCAGCGCCACGACCTCGGCCACCACGTCGTCAGGATTTCGGTCCACCCCGGATTTCAGCACCAACAATCCAAGCGGCACCTGGCCCTTCATGTCATCGGCCACACCCATGACTGCGCATTCGGCCACATCAGGATGGCCCGCCAGCACCTCTTCCATGCCACCGGTAGACAAACGATGTCCGGCGACATTAATGATGTCATCTGTACGCGACATCACGTGGGCATAGCCGTTGGCGTCAATCATCCCGGCATCTGCGGTGAGGTAGTAACCCGGGTACTCCGCCATGTAGGCCTGGTACCAACGCTCTCTTGCATTCCACAGGGTCGGAAACGCTCCAGGAGGTAGCGGCAACTTCACCACCAGGGCGCCAATCTTGTCGCTCTCGACCTGCTTCCCGGACTCATCCAGCACCTGCAGGTTCCATCCTGGCACCGGCTTGCCCGCCGAGCCATGCAAGGTGGGGAACTGCTCCAGGCCAAGACAGTTTGCGCAAATGGCCCATCCGGTCTCTGTCTGCCACCAGTGGTCCACCACGGGCACAGCGAGTTTCTCCTCGGCCCACTCCAGGGTAGCCGGATCACTGCGCTCGCCGGCCAGGAACAACGACCGCAGCGAAGAAATATCGTATTTCTTGATGAAGGTCCCGTCAGGATCCTCCTTCTTGATCGCACGGAAGGCGGTTGGCGCTGTGAACAGCACATTCACCTTGTGTTCCTCGATCACTCGCCAGAACACCCCCGCATCGGGCGTGCCCACCGGTTTGCCCTCAAACAGGATGGTCGTGTTGCGGTTAAACAGGGGTGCGTAGACGATGTAGGAATGGCCCACCACCCAGCCCACGTCCGAGGCCGCCCAGTAAACATCACCCGGTTGGACGTCGTAAATATTTCTCATGCTCCAGGTCAACGCAACGGCGTGTCCGCCGTTGTCCCGCACCACGCCCTTTGGCTCGCCGGTGGTACCCGAGGTGTAAAGAATATAGAGAGGGTCTGTCGCCTCCACCGAGACACAACCGTGCGCCGTGGCGGTGGCCATGCATTCCTCCCAATCCAGGTCCCTGCCTGGAATCATGGACGCAGCTTCCTGGGGGCGTTGCAGCAACAGACAGAAATCTGGTTTGCACTCGGCCATTTCGATCGCCTGATCAAGCAAGGGCTTGTACGCGATTACCCTGCCCGGCTCAATGCCGCAGGAGGCTGTCAACACCGCCTTGGGCGCCGCATCAGTAATTCGTACCGCCAGTTCGTTGGCTGCGAAGCCGCCAAACACGACACTGTGAATCGCGCCCAGCCTGGCACAGGCCAGCATCGAAAACGCGGCCTCGGGGATCATCGGCATGTAGACAATCACCCGATCACCCTTGCCCACCCCCTTTTCAGCCAGCACCCCGGCAAGCCGGGCCACCTGGTCCTGCAATTCAGCATAGGTGTAGGAGCGCTGTTTACCGGTCGCCGGCGAGTCGTACACCAGGGCCAGCTGGTCCCCAAAGCCGGCTTCCACATGCCGATCCACCGCGTTATAGCAGGTGTTCAATTTACCCCCGGCAAACCAGTGATATTCCGGTGCGCCGGACTCGTCCAGGACCTTGTCCCACTTCTTGTCCCAGTGGATGGCCTCCGCCACCTCTGCCCAGAACCCTTCCGGGTCATCCAGGGAACGTTGGTAAGTCTGTTGATAGGCACCCATGGCGGACTCCTTAACCAATGTCGGTAATCTAAACAAGCCGGGCTAAACAGATTTCAGGCCGGCAAAAGAAAATCCCAAAGATTCAAAAAAGAAAAGGCCGCCGGTACTGTCACCGGCGGCCTGGTCTCTCACTTCATTTGTACAAACCGGGTTTGTACAAATTAGAACGCGTACTTCGCCGAGAACATCAGGCGATTAAGATCGCCGTCAGCTCCACTTTCAAGATCACGATTTGCGACAAAGTACTCTGCGCCAATAGTCAGCTTGGGAGCAGCCTGGTACAGCAAATTCACGTGTACGCTGGTAGCTGTCTCGGTAACGCTGGTGCCGGTAAGCGCGGTGTCATTATCAATTGACAGGGTGCCGAACGTGAGATTCGAACGCCACTTGTCATTCCACAGATGGCGGTAGGAAATAAACGCCGCTACCTGGTCAATCGCTTTCAAGCTGCCAGACGAATCAAGTACTGCGGCCCGAGAGGCATTCAGGGCCAGGTAACGACCAACGCCGCTTCCCCAGGTAACCATGGCACGCAAGTCATCTTGTCCAAACATGAACTTGGCCGAGGCGCTGATGCCCAGACCGGTTTCAGAGCTACTTGCTGCATCTGTATCAACGTTCAATGAGCGGTACAAGCCGGCAACCTTGATATAGCTGCCGCCATCCAGTTTAAAGGTATAGCGGACTACCAGGTCGGGAACCGTATCCACATCCGAGACACTCGCCGTACCCGTTGCACCATTGTCATAGGTGAGATAATCCGTATGCGGATTCTCCGCTGCGAACTCCCAGGCGCCCGTGGTGTAACGAACCTGTCCCTGACGGATGAAGGTCGTTGATTCAGCCGGACCCACAAAGTCCAGGTTCTCCGGCAGCACACTCACATCCATGAAAGTCGACCAGGTCTGTCCAAACAGCCATCCGTTGTACTTCAGGAAAGCGTGGCGCAGTCTCGGGCTATATGAATTCGAGACTCTTTCATTACCGTCACCATGGGTAAGGAAGTCCATCTCGATGTAGGTACCCAGCTTGTCGCCGTTATCAAGTACCGTGTCACTGCGGAAATTGATGCGTGACTCACGGGCCATGAAGTCTGTAGACATATCCCTGCTGGAATCACTGGTCGGCACACAACCTACAACGTAAAACTGGCGACACAGATTATTGCTGTCTGGCGTATCACCACTGTAGTCACTGAACATGGCGTCAAATTTGACGTAGCCACCGAATTTGTATGTTGTGGAATCCTCAGCCAAGACAGATCCACATCCCAGTGCCAGCATGGCAGACGCAACTAAAGCGTTCCGGCCGGCCTTCGTTATTAGTTTGGTTTTCATTCCTTTTGTCCCCCAAGAGCAAAACAGGAAGTACGGATTGTCAATCCTACGTCGAATAATCGTGGAATTGCGCTTACCATTGCCATTAGCCAATGGTCTTAGTTTGGCCAGTCTGCACAGAAAGAACATTCCGCAAGAACCGTGGCAACTACCTACTTTTCCCTAATACGGGGGGTTCCTTCGACCAAAGTATAATTGGACGCCATATGAGGGGGCGCAACACTTCACCTAAACATCGGGGCACTCCGCCCTGATAGATCCGAATCGCAGGAAACACTGCCGGGAGAACCACAATGAGCGACGTAATTGTCCACCCTATTGATAGCGAAATTGCTAAGAACGCCCATATCGATGAGGCTGGCTACAAGGAGACCTACCTGAGGTCCGTCGAACATAACGAAGATTTCTGGGGCGAAGTCGGAAAGCGCATTGACTGGATCAAGCCCTACACCCAGGTAAAAGATGTGTCTTTTAACAGGGATGACCTTCGAATTCGCTGGTACTACGACGGCGTACTCAATGTATCTGCGAACTGCATCGACAGGCATCTAGCCACCCAGAAAGACCAGGTCGCACTGATTTGGGAAGGCGATGATCCGACGGTAGACGCCCACATCACCTACGGCCAGCTTTACGAGAACGTGTGCCGCTTCGCCAACACCTTGAAGTCCCTGGGCGTAAACAAAGGCGACCGGGTGACTATCTATATGCCCATGATCCCTGAAGCGGCCTACGCCATGCTGGCCTGCGCGAGAATTGGCGCCGTGCATTCAGTGGTATTTGGAGGCTTCTCCCCGGATTCTCTGGCCGGACGAATCATCGACTGCGACTCAAACATCGTAATTACCGCCGATGAGGGTCTGCGTGGCGGGCGCAGCATTCCGCTGAAAAAGAACGTTGACGCGGCCGCGAAGATCCCGGGCTGTGAAATCCTCAAGACAGTGCTGGTGATTAAACGCACCGGCGGTGACATCGACTGGGTAGAGGGTCGCGATCACTGGTATCACGAGGCGTCTGCCGACCAGGGAGGAGACTGCCCTCCCGAGCCGATGAATGCCGAAGATCCGCTATTCATTCTCTACACCTCGGGATCCACCGGACAACCCAAGGGCGTCATGCACACGACCGGCGGCTACCTGGTCTAGACATCGCTGACCCATGAACTGGTATTCGATTACAAACCCGGTGACGTCTACTGGTGCACAGCCGATGTAGGCTGGGTAACCGGGCACAGCTATATCGTTTACGGACCGCTGGCCAACGGCGCTACCTCACTGATGTTCGAAGGTGTTCCAAACTACCCCTCTTTCTCCCGCTTCTGGGAAGTGGTGGACAAGCACCAGGTCAATATCTTCTATACCGCCCCCACCGCCATTCGCGCCCTGATGCGCGAGGGCGCCGATCCGGTGAAGAGCACTTCACGCAAGAGCCTGCGCCTGCTGGGAACCGTGGGCGAACCCATTAACCCCGAAGCCTGGGAATGGTATTTCAATGTCGTGGGCGATGCTCGCTGCCCGGTGGTGGACACCTGGTGGCAAACCGAGACCGGTGGCATCCTGATCAGCCCGCTGCCCGGCGCCACTGCACTCAAACCCGGTTCGGCTACCCGTCCGTTGTTCGGTATCAAGCCCCAATTGGTGGATAACGAGGGCGTACCACTGGAAGGCGCCAACGAGGGCAACCTGGTCATTACCGATTCGTGGCCAGGCCAGATGAGAACCGTGTACGGCGATCACCAACGCTTCATTGACACCTACTTCTCAACCTTCCCGGGGAAATACTTCACCGGCGATGGCGCAAAACGCGATGAGGACGGCTACTACTGGATCACCGGCAGGGTGGATGATGTGCTGAACGTCTCCGGCCACCGCATGGGCACCGCCGAGGTGGAAAGCGCCCTGGTGGCACATCCGAAAGTTGCCGAAGCCGCTGTGGTAGGCTATCCACACGATATCAAGGGGCAAGGCATCTATGTCTACGTCACCCTGGTGGCCGATGCCGAACCTACAGACGAACTGAAGAAGGAATTACGCGACTGGGTGCGCAAGGAAATTGGCCCAATTGCCTCACCGGACCTGGTCCAGTGGGCTCCGGGACTTCCGAAAACACGCTCGGGTAAGATTATGCGCAGGATTCTTCGAAAGATTGCCGCAAACGAGTTTGAAAACCTGGGGGACACTTCTACCCTGGCCGAACCCGAAGTTGTGAAACAATTGATTGAAAATCGCGCCAACCGGTAACCACACGAGACACAATGCGCCTGGCTGACAAAATCATCATCGCTGACGATCACCCGCTGTTCAGGGGGGCGTTGCGAGAAGCGGTACTGAAGGCCTGCCCCGAAGCCACCATCATCGAGGCAGAAACCTTCGCAGAACTGCAGGAAGCCACGGACCAGCACTCGGACGCTGATCTGTTGCTTCTTGATTTGAATATGCCAGGCGCAACGGGTTTCTCCAGCCTGATATTCGTGCGCTCGAAGCATGAGAGCCTGCCCACTGTGGTAATTTCCGCATTGGAAGAGCCATGGGTAATTCGACGCGCCATCGCCCATGGCGCGGCAGGCTTCGTTCCCAAGTCATCCCCGGTGAAGGTTATCTCGGAAGCGCTTACAACTGTGCTCGAAGGAGATTGCTGGCTACCGCCTGGAATGGAGCACGGCGACGAGACGCTGGAGCCCGGCGAGCAGACAGTTGCCGACCGACTTGCACAACTGACGCCGCAACAGTTCCGTGTATTCAGCATGCTTTCCGAAGGCCTGCTGAACAAGCAAATAGCATATGAGTTGAGTGTCTCCGAGGCCACAATCAAGGCCCACGTGACAGCTATCATGAAAAAGCTTGGCGTCACCAACAGAACCCAGGCCGTACTGGAAGCCAGTCACCTGGCTCTTGAGAGAAAAACGCCCTCCAGCGTCGCATGACGCTCTAGCCGGTCTCTCGTCCCCGCAACAAACTGGTCAATGTCGCCCGCAGCGACGCGGGCCTGACCGGTTTGCCCAGCACCAGGTATCCCGCCTCCCGAATCAAGTGCTTGACCTCGTCCGAATTGTCTGCGGTGATAAATGCGCCGGGCACTGAGACCCCAAGGTGCTCGTTCAACTTCCGCACCACGTCCAGGCCATTCTCATTATCCAGTCGATAGTCGACAAGCATGACATCGGGAATCATCCCCTCGGGCAGAATTTTCAACAAGTGTTCGCTGGAACGGGCGATGATAACCACACAACCCCAGCGTTCCAGCAAGGCCTGCATACCGTCGAGAATTTCCTGCTCGTTGTCTACACAGATTACCCGCGCGCCGCCCAGTTTGCCGCTAGGCACAAATACTGGCTCTGCTGGTTTGCCCAGTACGATCTGATTTTCCGCCAGCGGCACACTCACCGAGAACATGCTGCCGCGGCTTAATTCCGAGCGCACCAGTATGGAATGGCCCAGCATATTGGAGACCCGGTCAACGATTGCCAACCCCAACCCCAGGCCTTTCTCTTTGCCCCCCGGACCCGTTTGCAGCCGGCGGAATTCGACAAAAATATCCTCAAGATTTTCCTCAGGAATGCCCTGCCCCTGATCCCATACCTGGACTTCTACCTCTTTCCCCCTGCGACGGGCCGCCACCAGGACCCGCCCATCCTCGCTGTAGCGAAAGGCATTGCTTATCAGGTTCTGGAAAATGCGACGCAACAGTTGCCGATCGGATTTCACCACGCAATCGAAACCGGAACCCCGCACTTTCAATTCCAGGCCCCGGGCCCGGGCTAGAGGTGCAAATTGCTTGTGCAACACATCCAGCAGATCTCCCAGCCGGAACTGGCTGATCTCCGGCACCAGGGCGCCGCTATCCAGTTTGGAGATATCCAGCAAGGCTCCCAGCAGGTCCTCCGCCGCCGCCAGACTGTTGTCCACCCTGTCCACCAGTTTTGACTGTTCCGGAGGCAGACTTTCCGACTGTTCCGACAACACGGAAGCGAACAACCTTGCCGCATTCAGCGGCTGGAGAAGATCATGGGTGGCCGCGGCAAGAAAGCGCGTCTTGCTGCGATTGGCCTGCTCCGCCTCGCCCTTCGCCACCTGCAGGTCGCTCATCGCTTTCTGCAATTCGTCCGTGCGCTCCTCTACCCGGAGCTCGAGATTCGCTTTCGCCTCCTCGAGCGCCAGTTCGGCACGTCGGCGACTGGTGATGTCCTGGAACATCGCATACAAACCGGTGACCTCTCCGCTTTCATCGAACTCGGGTATGTAGGTTCCCAGGCAATACATCTCCTCCCCGGTCGCAGACTTCAATGTCAACTCGAACTCCTGTCGCTTGCCCGTCAGCGCCCTCTCCAGGTATTCCGAGCGTTCGACCAACTGAGCTGGCGAGAGCACATCCTTGACCAGCTTGCCAACGACCTGGTCGGCGGGAAGATTTACATAATCCAGGTAACTCTTGTTGGCAAAACCAAAGCGCTGATCCTTGTCCAGGTAACTGAGCATAAGCGGCGCGTTGTCCGTGTACAGACGGATATTGTGTTCACTCTCACGCAGGGCGAGTTCCACGCGCTTGTGCTCGGTAATGTCGGTATAGGTGGAAACGTACCCACCCCCAGGCATCCTGTTGCCCCGGATTTCAATCACCTGCCCATCCGGGCGTTGCCGCTCATAACGATAGGCCTGGCCATCACGCATACGCTGCAGACGTCGCGAAACATGCTCTATTACCTCACCAGGACCGCACAGACCGCGCTCCGCGTTAAACCTGATCAGATCGGCCACCGGGCGCCCCACGTAGACCATGCCCTCGGGGTAATTCAGCAACTCCAGGTAACGACGATTCCAGCCGACAATTCGCAGGTCCTTGTCGGCTACCGCCACACCCTGGGTAATGCTGTGCAGCGTTGCCTCGAGCAATCGCCGGTTAAAGGTCACTGCATCGGCAGTCTGGTCCAGCAAGGCCAGCATATCGCCGATAGCCATACCGGTCTTTTTCAGGGCTGCAGTAAGTACCGCCCGGGCCGATGCAGAGCCAATTGCTCCGGCCAGCAATCTCTCTGTGTAGCGAACAATCTCGCCATCCGCCAGGACACCCGGGGCCAGCACAATCCCCTTGTCATTCTCATATTTCTCAAAAGCCCGGACACTGTGACGGCGACCAACAAATCGCGCCGCCAGGGCTTGCAGATCGCCCACGGTGGCATGCTGCTGCCAACGGGCGGGCAATGCGGGAGTGGTTCGACGCGGATCCTCAATGAACACGACCGCCTGTAATTGCTCCCTCAGCGATGGGGGCCACAGGATCGAACCGATCACCAGTCCAAGCATATTCATCGACAGGGACAACAACACGCCGTGTGTAATAGGGGTCATGCCTTCCAGGCCGAAAAGCGCCTCCGGGCGCAGCCAGTCAATTCCCCAGATTCCGTTAAGCACCCAACCCAGGTCACCACCGCTGGAACGGGCCAGGCTCGGAAACAAGAGTGTATATGCCCAGATGGAGAAGCCGAGGGTTAGTCCAGACAGCGCGCCGCGCCGGCTGGCATTGCGCCAGAACAGGCCTGCAATAATTGGCGGCGCGAACTGCGCGGCGGCAGCAAACGACAGCAAGCCAATGGAAGCCAGTCCAGAGGATTCGCCTGTCAGTCTGTAATAGACGTAAGCGGCCAGGGTAAGTGCGATAATGGTCGCCCTGCGAACATAGAGCAGGATGCGACTCAAATCCTCTTTCAGGTGGATACCCAGCGACTTGGCGCCCAGCAGCAGCGGCAGGACTATGTCATTACTGACCATTGTTGCCAACGCCACAGTAGCGACAATCACCATACTGGTGGCCGCGGAGAACCCGCCCAGAAAAGCGAAAAGGCTCAGCAAATGGCGGTCATGCGCCATGGGCAGGGCCAATACGAAGGTGTCGGCATCAACCTGGCCAATGCCAAACTCTTTCAGGCCTGCCATCGCAATGGGGAAGACCGCGAGCATGATGATTACCAGGTAAGTCGGGAACAACCACCTGGCCATGCGCAGGTCTTTCTCACCACCGCACTCCACCACCGCAACATGGTATTGCCGGGGCAAACAGAAAATTGCAGCCATGGCCAACAAGGTCTGGGCCATGAACCCACCCGGCAATTCCGACGGCAAAAAAACCGAACCCAGCTGTTCATCAATGACCACGCTTTCCAGAACTTCCCTGGGGCCACCCATCACGCCGTACATGGCGAAGGCGCCCACTGCGACCAGGGCAATCAACTTGACTACTGACTCGGCGGCAATGGCCAGCATCATTCCCCGGTGGTGTTCGGAGGCATCGATGTGCCTGGTACCGAACAGAATTGCGAAGACCGCCAGGACAAGTGCAAGGTAAAGTGCCGTGGTAGAGGCGCCTCCACCGGCCACAACCTGTCCACCGGTAACCACATCAAAGGAGGTGGCGACGGCTTTTAACTGCAAGGATATGTAAGGCACCAT
Organism: Gammaproteobacteria bacterium; assembly: GCA_041571575.1. Classification (GTDB taxonomy): domain Bacteria; phylum Pseudomonadota; class Gammaproteobacteria; order Steroidobacterales; family BM003; genus CAKZML01. The sequence goes on from JBFFTZ010000022.1 coordinate 9,783, forward strand.
TCCGACGACGGCGCTCACGGTGACCAACATCGACACGCCCCGGGACATGCCGTAGCGGGCCGCAATGAAGTCGGCGATGGTCGTGAGATTTTGCTTCTTGCTGACCTCGACTATGCGACGCAAGATCTCCCATCCGAACACAACCATGATGATCGGGCCCAGGTAGATAGGCACATAGCCCCAGCCTGTGGATACCGCCGTACCCACAGCACCATAGAACGTCCAGGAGGTGCAATACACTGCCAGAGACAGGCTGTAGACCAGGGGACCGTTTAACGGTTGCTTGCCCGCCGCCTCACGAGAGTCGCCCCAATAAGCTATGGCAAACAACAACCCGACATAGGCCAGTGAGAGGACAATCAGGATGCCTGTCTGCAAGTGGAAACGCTCCCTCTAGTGTTGAATTTCTCGGTCAAAGCTAGTCCCTAATACCATGGTCTAACACCCCCCGCAAGCAAGGCTCGGCAACAGGACAGTTGCACTAAGCCCGTGATAAACGTCAGAAAAATTGATCTTCAATGTCCTTCTTCGAAGAGCCTCAGGCGCATCACCCTAACATCTAAGACTAAAGTAGGACTGCGCCCCACGCAGCGCCTCAGCTAGATTGATCCTCGTTAATAAGGGTCAAAGCCACCAAAAGAGGGGGAGCGTCCCATGAGTGGAAATAGCAAAGGGGCTGAATACTGGAAAAGAAACCTTCGTCTGGTATTTATATGCCTGACGATCTGGTTCATCTGTTCCTATCTATTCGGCATAGTTCTGGTAGAGCCATTAAATGCCATCAAACTGGGCGGATACAAGCTTGGTTTCTGGTTTGCACAACAGGGTTCTATGTACATTTTCGTAGCGTTAATTTTCTTTTACGCATCCAGCATGAACAAGTTGGATCGTGAATTTGACGTTCACGAAGATTGAGGGGGCAGTAATGGATCTCAAGACATTAACTTTTATTGTCGTGGGCGCTACCTTCGCCCTGTACATCGGTATTGCCATTTGGTCACGTGCAAAGAGCACCGGTGACTTTTATGTAGCAGGCAAGGGCGTACACCCGGTAGCAAACGGCATGGCAACGGCGGCTGACTGGATGTCGGCAGCATCATTCATCTCTATGGCGGGCCTGATAGCCTTCTTGGGGTACGGCGGTTCGGTGTTTCTTATGGGCTGGACAGGCGGCTATGTGCTGCTTGCCATGCTACTCGCACCTTACCTGCGCAAATTCGGCAAGTTCACAGTGCCGGAGTTTATCGGTGAACGTTATTACTCCCAGGGAGCGCGTATTGTTGCGGTCATCTGCCTGATCACTGCCTCGATTACCTATGTAATCGGTCAGATGAAGGGCATCGGCGTGGCATTCTCGCGGTTCATGGAAGTGGACTTCTCCACCGGCTTGTTTGTTGGTATGAGCATCGTGTTTGTCTATGCCGTACTTGGCGGTATGAAAGGTATTACCTATACCCAGATCGCCCAGTACTGCGTGCTGATTTTCGCGTACACCATTCCTGCAATATTCATCTCTCTGCAATTAACCGGCAACCCCATCCCGCAGTTGGGACTGGGTAGCACCATGGCCGATGGCAGTGGCGTGTATCTGCTGGATAAGCTGGACATGATCGTTACAGACCTTGGATTCAGGGAATACACGACGGCGTCAAACGGAAACATGCTCAATATGTTCCTGTACACGCTATCCCTGATGATTGGTACTGCCGGTCTTCCACACGTCATCATTCGGTTCTTCACCGTACCCAAAGTGCGTGATGCTCGTGCATCTGCCGGCTGGGCATTGGTGTTCATCGCGATCCTGTACACCACGGCCCCGGCCGTTGGCGCCATGGCTCGCCTGAACCTGATCAATACCATTCAAATCGGTGCCGTGGGCTCCCCGACTGGTAATGTTGAGGAAGCAAATCTTCCCGAATGGATGGGCCGCTGGAAAGAAACCGGCCTGCTCGACTGGGAAGACAAGAATGGCGACGGCCGTATTCAGTTCTACGACGAGAAGGGACTGGGTGACAAGGCTGCTGCCTATGGTTGGGCCGGAAACGAGATGACCAAGGTTGACCGCGACATCATGGTGTTGGCTAACCCCGAAATCGCCAATCTGCCGAACTGGGTTATCGCCCTGGTCGCAGCCGGTGGTATCGCCGCAGCACTGTCAACAGCGGCTGGTCTGCTGCTCGCTATCGCATCGGCAATCTCTCATGACCTGCTCAAGGGCGTGTTCATGAAGGATATTTCCGAGAAGAACGAGTTGATGGCCGGACGTATCGCGATGGCAGGCGCCATCATGGTGGCCGGTTATCTCGGACTCAATCCTCCGGGCTTCGCAGCCCAGGTGGTCGCACTGGCATTCGGTCTTGCGGCGTCGTCGATCTTCCCGGCCCTGATGATGGGCATCTTCGACAAGCGCGCTAATAGTTCCGGCGCTGTTGCCGGCATGCTGGCAGGCCTGGGTTCCACTTTGCTGTACATCTTCTGGTTCAAGGGATGGTTCTTCTTCCCCGGCACCGCGATGGCAGCAAATACTCCCGACAACTGGATTATGGGAATATCTCCGGAAGCCTTCGGTGCGGTGGGTGCGATGATCAACTTCATCGTGGCATATGCGGTATCTCACAATACTGCACCGCCTCCCGAGCATATCCAGCACCTGGTGGAAGACATTCGTGTTCCCCGCGGTTCTGGTGGGGCCTCAGCTCACTAAAAACATCTTTTCGATGTAGCATGCGGGGGGCATCCTGAACGTGGATGCCCCCCGTTTCTTTTCAGGTTTAGGGACAAACACAGTTTTATGATCGAACTATCTGAAATTCTGGATTTCTTTCTCTCTTATCCGCCGTTTGATCAACTGGAACGCGGGCAACTCAAGGATGGGCTTCGCGGACTACAGGCTGAATATTTCCCAAAGGGAGGTGAAATACTCAAGATCGGGCAGGAGAATCACCTCCTGCATGTTGTTCGTAGTGGCGCAATAGAATTGCATAACAGCGACGATGACCTGGTTGCCCAACTCGGCGAAGGTGAGTGTTTTGGCTACATCTCACTATTAAGCGGTCGGCCGGTAAGGTACCGGGCCGTGGCCAGCGAGGATGCGCTCATCTACCACTTGCCCGCGGATTCGTTTCGTCACCTGAGAAGTATCGCCGCGTCCTTCGATCACTATTTCACGGAAGCCTTCGCAGAACGCCTGAATATGGCGATTCGCGACAAGGGACGCAGCGAACTGGCCGCAACCCGACTGGGAGACCTTAGTGGCCGCGCGGTTGTTCAAGTGGAAAGCTCGGCAAGCGTCGCAGAAGCTGCCGCCGTCATGACAGACAAAAGCGTATCGTCCCTGCTTGTCAGCCGCGATACCCGGGTGGTAGGCATACTGACCGACAAAGATCTACGACGCAGGGTCGTCGCCCCTCGCCTGCCCTACGACACACCGGTTACCGAGGTGATGACCGCAAATCCGACCGTAGCGGATCACGACTCAAATGTGGCAGAAGCGCTGCTAATCATGATGCAGATGAATATCCACCACCTGCCCGTGATCAGGGATCACCTGCCCGTTGGCATGCTCACTCTTGCAGACTTGCTGCGGGTCGAAGCCGAGCATCCGATTTATATGGCCGGTGATATCCTCAAGCAATCCAATGCCGAAAACATTGCGAGAGTCAGCAAACGGCTGCCTGAGTTGATCCAGAGAATGATTAGCGCCGATGCCACCTCTGACCAGATTGGCAAAGTGGTCACCACGGTTACCGACGCAATTACCCGGCGCCTAATACAATTGGCAATACAGCGCCTGGGGCCGCCGCCAGTCAAATTTGCCTGGCTGGCCCTGGGATCCCAGGGGCGCCAGGAGCAATCGGCCAAGTCTGACCAGGACAATGCCCTGGTACTGGAGGACAGGTTTCTCCCGGAGCACGACAGCTATTTCGAAGAGTTGGCCCGGTACGTGAATGACGGACTGGATGCCTGCGGCTATGTCTATTGCCCCGGCGACGTCATGGCGTCCAACACTCGCTGGCGCCAACCTCTCAAGGTATGGAAAAGCTATTTCGGCCGCTGGATTGCCGAGCCCGAACCGAAAGCGCTGATGTATGCCAATATTTTCTTTGATCTTCGTTTGGTCGAAGGTCACGAACCACTGGTAACCGAACTGAAGGATCACATCGCCAAGTTGGCTCGCAAGAACCACTTTTTCCTGGCAATGATGGCCAAGAATGCCATGGCGTTTCAGCCCCCCCTGGGTTTCTTCCGGCAATTCGTGTTGGACAAGAGCGGGAAGCACGGAGACTCCCTGGACATGAAACACCGTGGGGTTATACCCATCGTGGAACTGGCCCGCATCTATTCTCTGGCCGGCGGCGAGGTCCGGGTAAACAGTCGGCGCCGACTGAAATCGGCAGTCAAGACCGGACAGATTACCGACGGCACGGGGCGGAGTCTTGAGGATGCCCTGGAGCTCATCGACTTCATACGAATGAGCCACCAGTGGGAAGAGATGAAAAACGGACTGCCGCCGAGTAACTTTGTACCTCCCAAGTTCCTGTCACCCTTGCAGCGGCAACATCTGAAAGCCGCGTTTAACGTGGTGCGCACGGCTCAGGCTGCCCTGCTGAATCGATTCGGGCTAAGCTGACCGGGTGAGGATTACAACTATTGTTTAAGAACCTCCGCAACCAGTGGCTTCGTGAACGCATGTCCAGGCAATGCACCTGGGAACCCATGCGCCAGTTGCTGCTGTCCACTCCGCCGGATACCAGTCTGTCCTGGAAAAACACGGAGCTCCTGGCCCTGGATCTTGAAACTACCGGCCTGGATGCCAGACAGCACAATATCGTCAGCATGGGCTGGGTGATAATTCGCGACGGCGTGATACAGATGGATGAGGCAGGGCACCTGGTAATCCAGTCTGGCCTGCCAATGAACCAAAGCGCGACCATCCACGGTATTTTCGACAGTGAAATTGCCCAGGGCATTTCACTGGAAGCAGCCCTGGAGGAACTGCTGGGAAAACTTCACGGGCGGGTACTGGTGTTACATCACGCGCCTTTGGACATTGCCTTCCTTAATGAGGCCTGCAAGCAGGCCTGCGGCCAGAAACTGCTGGTACCCACCATCGACACCATGGCCCTTGAGAAAGCCCGACTGGACAGGCGCGACCAGCCGATCAAGCCGGGAATGTTGCGATTGGGTGCGGTGAGAAAACGCTACGGACTCGGCCAGGTTCGGGCGCACAATGCCTTGACTGATGCCCTGGCAACAGCAGAGTTATTGCTCGCCATCATCGCTCACTCGGAAAGTGGTGGGGCCAGCCTCCCGTTGAAACGCTTGCTGGCACGTCACTAGGACGCGCCAGCAGTTACCCTTAGCGTTTTTTGCCGCCTTTCTTCTTGGCAGCCTTTTTGGCTACGGCCTTCTTGGCAACCTTCTTCTTGGCAACCTTCTTCTTGGCAACCTTCTTCTTGGCAGCCTTTTTGGC
>JBFFTZ010000023.1:0-15242 GCA_041571575.1 Gammaproteobacteria bacterium
CAATCGTGCGCAAGCCCAGCTCGGTGGCCGCCCGCATCACCCGAATCGCAATCTCTCCCCTGTTGGCTACCAGAATCCTGTTCAGGCCCGGCACGGAATCTGTTTTTTTCACCTGAATATTCCCTTCATCGACGTCCCCATGACATTAAGGTAGCAGCAAATTGCGACTCAGGTTAAATCCAGTGCCGAAAAAATTGGGGACAGGCACCATTTTTTGGTCGTGAAAGGTAACCGGCATTACCGGCAATAAATGTATCCGGCCCCATTATCCAGGGACGACCCGGGTCACCAGGTCTTGAGCGGGAACTTGATGGGCGATGGGGGCGGCCATTGCACACCTGCCTCATTCAATTTAGCGGCGAAGTTTGGCGTGGCTTCAAGGTCGAACAGCGCGCCGCAATAGCACTGGTAAATCGCCTCGAGTAAAAATATATATCCCACTGGCCGTGCATCCACTTCCGACGCCCGACGATTGGTCATCTCCCGGTCACCCAACATTGCCCTGGCAACGAAGGCATCAAGTGAATAGGCAGGAACGACGGCCGCACTTTCTTCAAGCCGGGCGTGTCCTGCAGCCGAATCACCACGGGCAGCGGCCAACGCAACGCTGAGGCGGGCAATCGCCACTCGGCTGCGCAGGTTGTTGTTCACTATCGCCTGGGCCTCATCCAGGCGCCCCGCGGCGATAAGGGCCTCGATATGGACAATGACCAGCGACTCGCGGGTGTCGCTGGTAACAAATTCCATGCCTTGCTCGGCCAACTCAACCGCCCTGCCGGGCTCCTCCATCCATATCGCTGAGGCTACCTGCTGTCTCCGGGCAGTAACCACAAGCGGGTCGCACTCCAATTCCCGGCTGAAATCATCGAGTCCCTCAGCAGCTCGACCAAACAACGCCGTGAACGTCAGCCATTGCCCCGTCGGGCAACCCGGCTGCGCCAGGGCCCTGTCCGCCAATGGCAACAGACCGCGCCAGTTCCCCGTCAGCAAGGCCCGATCAAATTCCAGGTTGGCCTTGCGCCCCTCGTCCGGAGCCGTGCGCAGGGCATGGTCCAAATCCTTTGCCATCGCTATCGGGGCAGCAGCAATGTCGGCCGCCGTGATACCCGGCAAGGGCGTTTCGCCGTCACTTTCCATCAAGATATGGGTGTAATAATCTGCATGCCACATATAAGCATCAGAGAAATTCGGCACCAGGGTAAACGCCTTTTCGAAAAAGATGTTGGCCTTGGCCAGGTCTGACAGAATGTCGTCGCCGGCATGGGCAAGTGACGCCAACTCAAGGCCCTTTTGATAGGCGATATAGGCCTCCGGCTCCCCCACACCCGCATCGCGCATCTGTGCCCGCTTCTTTTCGTCCAGCACCACGTTCAGCGCCAGGGCGATTTTCTCGGCCACATCCGTTTGCACGGCGAAACTGTCGGTACTGTTTCGATCAAAGGTCTCTGACCACAGGTGGAAACCATCCGAGGCGCGGATCAACTGGGCAGTGACCCGCAGCCGCCCCTGGTCGCGACGCACAGAGCCTTCCACGATGTGCTTCACACCAAGGGTTTCGGCGATCTCCTGCACCGGCACATCCTTGCCCTTGAAGAAAAACGCCGAGGTACGGGCCGTGACCAACAGCTCAGGCAATTGGGCAAGCGCGTTCAAAATCTCTTCGGTCAGGCCATCGGCAAAGTACTCATCGTCCTCGCCCCGGCTCATGGCCACAAACGGCAGCACCGCCACCGACTGGGATTTGACTGGGCTTGTTGCGGGAGCCTGCCCGGCGTTACTTTGCGCCTGGGCCGCCCCTTCCTGGCGCGCCTGGGCCAGTTCGGCCTTGACGCGCTCCGGGGCGAGCACAAACTTGTCCACCGCGAAAAACCCCAGGGAGGCGATCAGCAGGACGATGAAAGCACGATTGAGCTTTTGACCTGTCTGGCCGGTAATGGACTGGCTGCGGTCCACCTCATTTTCGCGCTTGACGCCCTCGGGCGTAATTTCGAAAGCCCAGGCCAGGATCAGCACCGGAATGGCGCCGATGCCCATGAGCAATACCGCGGTACGCACCGCCCCATCCCCGAAGCCAAAGGCCGGGAAGATGGTCTCCACCAATTGCACAACCAACCACGAGGCCACCAGGTAGGCAGCGCCCACCCGAATGACATTCCGGCGTTTAAGTTCCTCGAAAAATGATTGCATTCTTTTGGGCTATCCGTTGCGTGGCTGCCTGATGATGGCTCAAGCCGGGCGAGTTGTCGATTTATGCGAAGACACAATATATTTTTTGACAGCCACCTTAACTATCGGAGTCAGGGTGGCTAAATTAGGGACAGGCACCTATTTTTTCGCTAAATGGGGACAGGCACCTATTTTAATTGGTGCCTGTCCCTGATTAATTTCCAAGATAACCGGCATTACCGGCAATAAATGTATCCGGCCCCTTAATTCGCCTGACCGCCTTCCAACATGACAATCAGGCTATCGAGGGCGGCGATCTGACTGCCCATGGAATTCGCGGCCACCCGAAGTTGCGACATCCTTCCGCGTAATTGGGGAATGAGTTCGGGATAAGCACGGAATTCTTCCAGTGCCTGAAATATAGCCGGGTCAAGATCGGGTTTGGCGCAATCAACGAGGGTCTCGTAAGAGCCCGTGTGGTCATTGACCCGCAGCTGGCACCCGGCACCCCATATATAGTCCTGGAGGGACCATGGCGTGAGCTGGCGTATCAGGTCACGATAAGGTGGCAGGCCTCCAGAGACGAGCTCGAAGTCATAGGCACTGACGTCATACAGATGGGTCAGCGCTCTCAAGGTCTCCGGGTTCGCGACCCGCCGCAGCCCACCCGCGTTTTGCACTTCGCGGAAGGTCGCCCCGGTGAGTTGGAAGGGAGAAATCTGACTGGCCTGGAAGGCTCCACGAACAACGCGCCAGGCTTCATTTGCATCCACTGGACCACTGGCCTTTAGTCCCGCCAATGCCTGCTTGGCAAATTCCAGCGCCTGGGCATTGTAGTTAAGGCGCGCATTCATTTCGTACCGGGTTTGCTTCAGGTCTTCGATGATCTGCTCACGCCAGACCGCGGCCTCGGCCACCTCGCGACGGTCCTGGTTCCAGTTTTCCACCTGTAGGGCCAGCAGGATACCGACAACCACGATCCCCAGTTCCACGAAGACCGATGGCCAATCCTGGCGATGTAGTGAGCCTGCAAGTCGGTTGAATAACACGGATTCCACTCCTTGCCCGCCCGAACCCGGCGAGTCTCTATGGGGCCTCCCGATAGCATCGCCCCTTTTAACCAAGTCTAATCGATTCCGGCTGTTAAATTAGGGACAGGCACCAATTAATAATCGGTGCCTGTCCCTGATTTTTAATAATTAGGGTACCTGTCCCCTTAGCTTTCCCCCTAACTTCGGCCAGGTATACACTGACCTCTACACTACCGGGACATCCCAGTGAACACACAGCAAGTGGAAGCATCCGTAAGAAAGTGGGTGGACACCTTCGTGGTGGGCATGAACCTGTGCCCCTTCGCCAAGCGGGAACTGGTGAAGCAGCGGGTGCGATTCACCGTGACCGAGGCGAGCACCGAGGATGAGCTGTTGCAGGCCCTGCAGGCGGAACTGGAATTACTTGAAACAGACCCTTCGGTTGAGACCACGCTGCTGATCCATCCGGCGGTGCTGGGCGACTTCCTCGACTATAACCAGTTCCTGGATATTGCCGATGCCTTGTTGCTGCACATGCAGCTGGACGGTGTGTACCAGGTGGCCAGTTTTCATCCGGACTACCAGTTCGGCGGCACCGCGCCCTGGGCGGCTGAGAACTACACCAACCGCTCACCCTACCCCATCCTGCACCTGCTGAGGGAGGAGAGCCTGGACCGGGTGCTGGGCGACAACCCGGATGCCGACCAGATACCCCAGCGAAATATCGATCTGATGAACTCCATGGGGGAGGAGAAGCTCGCGGCACTGCTGGCCGACTGCCTGAAATAGGGTGACAGTTACCTTGATTAAACACGGCAACTGTCACCTTGGCGTTGCTGTCGCTAGTTGGTGGCGTGAATCTTGTACCAGGTCGAGTTGGCTACCTCGAGATGCTTGATCTCAAGTTCACCGGTGTAGGTGCCCTTGAGGGTTTCCAGCATCTGCGGATAGACATCTTTCTCGTACTTGAGCGCATCGGCCTCGCTATCCCAGAAGCTGATAGCCATGGTTTCACCGTGCTCTTTGTCTATAAACGACAATTCATCGCGAAAGCCCTTCTGCTTTTTAAGGGTTGGGATGACCTTCTCTTCAAATAGCCGGGTTACCAGATCGAACTTCTCCGGTTTCATATGAGATTTGATTAGTCTTGCATACATGATTTGCTCCCTGCCTGCCGACCAAGGGCAGACATGTGATCGTGGTTGAACACATCCGCAGCCGCAGTTTAGAAGCCGTATACGCAGTAGAGCACTTCCCATACCTTGCAACAATTCGGTCTTGTACGAAGTGATATTTATTTCCAACTATGCATTGGAAAAGAAAGCAGGATAAATACGGTGACAGTTACCTTAATTCGTTGTCTTGCCGTCAATATAGATTGCCGGCGGTAACTGCAGCCGTCCTTGTTATTGTCAGTTCACGGCCAGGTCAGACACGATCTGGGTGGAAATCTGTTGAATGGCGCTGCTCAGGCTGGTGTCTGCAAAATCGCTGCCCTCATCCAACCACACCGCCAGGCTAGCGTAGGGACCTGCATACTCGTACCTCTTCTGCTTCGGTGTCTTCGCGGCGTTGTCTCCACTTTTACTGACCGAGACCTGCACGCGCAAAATGCTTCGCACCTGGTCATCGTAGGTCGAAGCCAAAATCAGGTCCTGCACTTCTACCTTCACCATGTGCTGCGGATTTGGAAAGTTCAGATCCCAGTACTTGCCAGCGCGGTCAGTGATATTGGTTTTCAACTCCGCCAGCTTGTCGTGGGATGCATTCAGCCGAAGCATCCTGTCACGCAGTTGCTCGGCCTGCTCCTTGCTCAGCCCGCCATCAATGCCGACGGCCACACCACCGGCACCACCCGCGACCGCGCCTATGGCGGCCCCCAGCGGCACACAAAAATCAGAAACGGGCCGCAGGTCAGCCCATACGCCGCTCCGACCACTGCACCACCGCCTGCACCCTTTCCGGCATCTTTTCCAACGGCATCGTTTTGCAGATCGCTGTGGCCATCGGCTTTGGAGCTAAGGCCTACATCAATGGACACCGGTTCACCACCGGCGATGTGAGGGAGCTTCGGCGTGCTGGCACAACCGTAGACGAAGGCAAGGAACAAAACGGGGATTGCTCGTATTTTCGTTTCAACTTCCCTCTAGCTGGTCGCACCGGACGCCTGGCTTGATGACCGGATTTCCATTTTAGGTATTCGGGAGATTCGGCTTTATGGTCCCTCGGACAGAACATTTTTTGTTATCCCGAGTCTATGTTTAGCTGGTTCGAGGGGGGCTTACAAGCCTCCAATCTCAATATAGAACAAATCTAAGACAGATCCTCGCAAAAAGGGGACAGGCTCCTTAAATTGCCGTCGCGCCCTGTACCGCATTTGGCGGCGGGAAGAAAATCCCCCCCGTTTACTGACGACTCATTTCCTGGTCAATCAGCTCAATGAGCTCCCGGGTCTTTGTTTTAATCTCTTTAAATTCATCGTTAATGATGCCCATCATTAGTATCGCCATGGCGAAGCCGTTCTTGAACTTCACGTTCCTGAGCAGGCCTTCGATTTCATCCCTGGACAGGGGAGCTCGCTCGCCCGCCGCGCCTGCAGTCAATCTATAAACAAAATTCTGTTGCATGGGATCCACATCCGCGTTGGTGAACAACGGATCGTACATATATCCCTCGAAGTCAAAGCGCATGTGATCTTCATCGCTCTTCATTTTCTTGTACAGCAACTCCAGGTCCATCAGCTGGGTTTTGATTGCTTGATTGGAGAGGATGCTCAGGCTGCCGGAGTTCACCAGCTCCTGAAAGGTGTTGTTGTTTTGATAAAATTTTGTCCAGGCCTGCACATGGACATTGTGATAGGCGAAGTCTTCCAGGCTGGTCAGCGGCTCGCCTTCAAAATAGCCCATGATGACATGCGCCGAATCCAGCCTGCCCTGCCGGTCAGCAATGAACTTGTCGAGTTCTACGATATTAATCGCCAGGTCGGTCTTGAGACTCTGCAGGTACTGCAGCTCTTTTTTACGCTCCAGTCGTTGTTCATTGGCATCGTTGATCTGCAGGGCGATCAGGATTCCGATGACCACCAGCAGGATCTCTCCGGCAGCATAGGCGAGGTATTTACTCAAGTGGCCCTCACTGATAAGCCCGCGGCGGATTCGACGGAAGAATTGGATCATGGCTAGGCTCAGGGATCAGGATTATTGGGAAAGCCAGGGTCTGCGACAGCTCCGCAATTGCTATCGGCGCTCAGACCCGGGGGTATTTCGAATCACGGTAACTGTCACCCTATTAGCGGGTGAACCCTCCGACCGGCTGCATGTAACTGGCGCCAAATGCGGCCAGTGCATCCCGGACCTGCTGGTCGGGTGTGCCGTACACAACAAAACTTGTCGGACTCAGGATATCCAGAAAGCGTGCGGCAAACTTATCCCCGAAATTCGCCAGGTGCACCATGGTTGCTTCGGAATTAGCGTAGTGCTCGAAGAGATGACAGCGCTTGCCGTCTTCGCTCAGGCTCCACTCGTAACCCAGGGTGCCGGGCTCGTTCTCCCGGGTGGCTTCAACCATCTCGTTCATCAACGCGCGGAAGTCATCCTCACGGCCCGCTTGTAAATCCAGTTCCAGCATCCAGTAGACATTCTCGCTCATCCCAGACTCCTCTCTCGTGTGCTTCGGTTATTATTCTTGTTCGTGGCCCACTCGTCAGGCTGGTGGGCATCAGTGCTGTTCGTAAATAGGTGCCTGTCCCTGATTAAAATACCTGTCACGGTAATTAGTCGAAGTTCAGTCTCTTCTTCAGGTCTTCGTAGCGGGGATGACCGTACAAGGGCTTGAGCAGGTTGTCGGAATTCAGGTTCTGGATGCCGGGGTCTTCGGAGTTGTAGGCCGTCCATAACCAGTCGGCGGCTGTGTCCAGTTCGCCCCACTGGGCGAAGATCTCGCCCTGCTGATAGGCCGCCCCGATTCCGTATTGTGCCAATAGTTGCTGTTGCGCGGCCTGGGCTTCGTTAATCCTGCCCATCTTGTGATTCACGATAGCCTGTCCGACCAGTTGCCGGTAACCCATCTGCTCCTGGTTCATTTGCACCAGGGCCTCCTCGTACTGACCCTTGTAATACAGTATCAAGCCCGCCCAGTATCGCCAGCTTGCGCGCTCAACGGTCTGCAGCAGGGTCATAACTTCCTGCTGCGCCTCATCCAGGCGACCCATCTCCAGCTTCGCCCTGATCGATACTGTATGCATCCACGGGTTGAGCGGATCAATGCGGCGCCCCTGTTCGACATAGACCAGGGCTTCATCGAACCGACGCTGCACAACCAGCAAGGTCCCAATGCCCTGCAAGGCGGTCACCGAACCTGGCTCCAGCTCCAGCGCCTTGCGATATGACTTCTCGGCCCCTTCCCAATCCCAGTCATAGGCAATCTGGATGATGCCCCTGGCATTGTAGGCTTCGGCCAGGGAATCGTTCAGGGACAAAGCACGGGCCGCTGCCTCCCGGGCCCGCAGACGTACCTTGCGAATATCGGTCTCAGTGGAGTCCGCGGTTCCGGAAAGCCAGCCGGAATTTTTTGAAAGCATGGCCCAGGCAAGGGCAGAGTCCGGGACAAGTTCTACCGCTTTTTCAAAAAATGGCTGGGCCTTGAGGTAATTGACCGGGCCGGCAGCATTAAACAAGTGCAGCCCGTTCAGGTAGGCGCTGTGTGCGTCGGAGTTCTGAAATATCGGGTCGGCCACCTGACCTGCCTGATCTCCCAACAGGGTCAGCTCCAGGGCCTGGACCACGGCACCGGCAATTTCGTCCTGCACGGTAAAAATGTCGGTCAGCTGGCGATCATAGGTCTCGGACCAGAGGTGATAACCGTTAGCCACCTTGATCAACTGGGCGGTGATACGAACCTGTCCGCCTGACTTGCGTACGCTGCCTTCCAGGATGTTGGCCACGTTGAGGCTCTCGCCGATCTCACGCAGGTCGGCGTTCTTGCCCTTGAAAGCGAAAGACGAGGTGCGACCGGCCACCTGGAAGTCAGGAATCTTGGCCAGCAGGTTTAGCAACTCCTCGGTGATGCCGTCGGAGAAGTATTCCTGCTCCGGGTCGGAACTCATGTTCACGAAGGGCAGCACCGCGATGGATTCGTTGACCGGGCCTTGTTCAACCGCAGGTGTTGCGACGCTCAGAGCTTGAGCGGGCGCAGGCTCCGCCACGACTGTCGCTGTCGCCGGCACCGGAGCCGCGTCGCGAAGAAAGAACCTGTCGGCAACCAGGTAGACAACCACCAGCGCCATCAGACCCAGGGTGATGGCATTGAGCTTGCGGCCGGTCTGGGGAGTGATGGACCGGGAACGATCCACGTTCTTTTCAAGCTTGATGCCCTCGGGGGTAAGCTCGAACGCCCAGGCAAAACCCAGCACTACGGGAAATCCCAGTCCCAGTAACATCAAGATGATCTTGAACACCCAGTCCGGCGCGCCGACATTGCCGATCACGACATCGGAGACTTGCAGGATCAGCCAGCTGGCGATGATGTAGGCAACAGCGACCCGGAAAACATTCCGTTTTTTCAACTCGGCAAAAACGTCCATGAAGCCCCTTGGGGTTTGTCGTCGTTGGGTGATTCTCGGAGGATGATGAACCAACGTCTGGATTTTGTCTAATTTTCAGGCGCTTGGGAGAGAACACAGGGATAGCGCTCGAAATTCTAACCTGTCGAAAACATGGTGCCGTTCCCGGGGGCCGACAACATAAATCGCCTCCGGACAGAAATACTCGCCACTCACTGGAAAAAAGAGGGCTTGCATGGCCACGTCATTTATCCGGGAGTTACAACGTCGCAAAGTGTTCCGGGTCGCCGAAATGAATTTTGGGGGACAGCTACCTTGATTGTCGGCATTAAATGTATCCGGCCCCTTTTCGGTGCAGATTTAATACGGTGACGGGCCGATATCTGCTACCATGCGCTTCACTCGACCACATACCACGCCCTACTTTCCTTGTTAAATCAGTCACTTAATGATTGATTGCCGGTAAGTGCGGCCCATTGATACACGCGCAACCACCGGTATAAAACATTGATAGCTACAGCAAACCTGGGTATCCAGTTCGGCGCCAAGCCGCTTTTCGAGAACGTTTCAGCCACCTTTGGCAATGGCAATCGCTATGGCCTTATCGGGGCTAATGGCTCGGGCAAATCGACTTTCATGAAGATCCTTGCCGGTGACCTGGAACCCACCACGGGCAACGTATCCATCGATCCCAACGTCCGCCTCGGCGTGCTGTCCCAGGACCAGTTCGCCTATGAGCAGTACCGGGTACTGGATACGGTGATCATGGGTTACAAGAGACTGTGGGAAGTTCAGCAGGAACGTGAGCGTATCTATTCGCTGCCCGAGATGAGCGACGAGGACGGCATGCTGGTGGCCGACCTTGAAACCGAATACGCCGAGATGGACGGCTACTCGGCCGAGTCCCGTGCCGGCGAACTGCTGGAAGGTATCGGCATCCCGGTGGAACAGCATACCGGCCCCATGAGCGCCGTCGCCCCCGGCTGGAAGATGCGAGTCCTGCTCGCCCAGGCCCTGTTTTCGAATCCTGATGTGTTGCTGCTTGATGAGCCCACCAATAACCTGGACATCAATGCCATCCGCTGGCTGGAAGAATTTCTGGAAACCAGCAAGTCCACCATCATCATCATTTCCCATGATCGTCACTTCCTGAACACCGTGTGCACCCACATGGCGGACCTGGATTACGGCAAGCTCAAGCTGTTCCCGGGCAATTATGACGAGTACATGATCGCCGCGACCCAGGCCCGCGAACGTACCCAGGCCGACAACGCCAAGAAGAAGGTGAAGATGGCCGAATTGCAGGCCTTCGTCAGCCGCTTCTCCGCCAACGCTTCCAAGGCGCGCCAGGCCACCTCCCGCGCCCGCCAGCTGGAGAAGATCGAGTTGGAGACCATCGAGCCGTCCAGCCGGGTCAGTCCGTTCATTCGTTTCGAACAGGACAAGCCCCTGCGCCGCATCGCCGTGGAAGCCACGGGCATGACCAAGGGCTATGGAGAAGGTCCCTTGTTTGAGAACCTGGACCTGACCATTGAGGCCGGCTCACGGGTCGCGATCCTGGGACAAAATGGTATCGGCAAGACCACCCTGGTGCGTTGCCTGATGCAGGAACTGGAACTGGATGGCGGTCAGATCAAGTGGGCGGAAAATGCCCAGGTTGGTTACTCCGCCCAGGACAACTCCACAGAATTTCAGCATGAACTGAGCCTGTTCGACTGGATCACCCAGTGGCAGCCCAAGGGCGCCGATGAGCAGACCCTGCGGGCAACCCTGGGCCGCATGCTTTTCTCGCGAGACGAAAGTGAGAAGTCGGTGAAAGTGGTTTCCGGTGGTGAGCAGCGTCGCCTGATGTTCGGCAAGCTGATCCTGCAGAAGCCCAACGTCATAGTCATGGATGAACCCACCAACCACCTGGACATGGAGTCCATTGAGGCGTTGAACCTGGCGCTGGAAAACTACCCGGGCACGCTGATCTTCATCAGCCATGACCGGGACTTCGTTTCCACCCTGGCCACCCGCATCATCGAGATGACCCCCGAGGGCATCATCGACTTCACCGGCACCTACGACGAGTACCTGCGGGCACAGCAGCCGACCAAGAAAGCCCGGGTCGCCTGACAAAAATAATGGGGACAGGCACCAATTAATTAATCGGTGCCTGTCCCTAATTTTCCAAGTGGGCTTCCAGGGCCTCTCGCAGCTCGATGGTCGAGGCCAGAATATTGAGTGCCTGGCCCTTGTCAGCCAGCGAGACCATCGCCCGCCATGTCAGCCGCTGCTTTAGCCGGGCCCATTCCGGCGCCTCCCGGGGCAGCGACAGGACCTGGTCAACCGGTTCGAGCATCCCCTGGCTAAACGTGTCGCCGATGACGTCCATATTCAGCGCCGTTGCCACGGGACTGTCCTTCCAGATGTAGTAACTCACACCCAGGTCTAGCACCAGAGAAACGAAGGATTCGTCAATAAATACCCGGTTATTCTTCTCAACGATCAGCTCGCGCCTTTCCGAATCAGCAAAATAACGAATGATGCGATCGCGCAGATCCCGATCCTGGATCAGGCCCAGGTTACCGGTACTGATCAGGTCAGTGTAAGCGGCGCTATCCAGTACCAGGGTACGGCGGGAGGCAATGCCGGTCAGTATTTGACCAATCTGGCGACTGTGCCGTGCAGGATCATCATTTTGTATCAAGTCGTGCAGGGCAACGGCAGCGCTGGCAATGCCGGTTTCAAACGCTATTTGCTCCTGTAGCTGGGATTCGATTTGCCCCAGGTCCCGGACCAGCAATTCCAGGTATACCTGCTCGGATCTGCGGTCTTCCCTGTCGGCGTTCCAGCCATCGATGGCCAGGGCGATGAGGATGCCAGCCACTACCAATACCAATTCCACTGCAAAGCTTGCCCAACGGCGTTCAAGCAGGCGGTTGGCAATACGGCTTATCGGATTTGCTTCCATGGTTGCATTCCCCCCTGGCCAAACGGCACGTTAGCCCAGCACCGGCAAGATTGGAACTGCTGGCGGGACCGGCAAGGCCGAACACCGCCAGGTTGCCGAATTACGGAGCAGACAAGAAAGGGGCCCTCGCGGGCCCCTTCAGATACTCAGAAAACAGTGCTCTTCGCACCCGGCAACTAGCTCCCGCCAGCGCCCATCACCGCAGGCTTCAGCGACAGCAAAATAGCTTCGACTTCAGATTGCTCTTGCTCGCCCAGGCCATTCATTTTCACCGCGGTCAGCACGTCGGCAACTGCACTGTGGAAATCCTCGTCAGACATTCCCAAGCTTGCATGGGCCGAGGTCATGTCCCGCCCCGCATACTTGGCCGGGCCACCGGTGCCGGCAGCAAAGAATGCGGTCACGTGCCCATGCAGTTTCTCCAGGTCCACGTCTTTGAAGTAATGAGAAATGGTCGGGTTCTTCATATGCAGATCAAGGGTATCTGCCACCACTTTGCTGATACCGTCCCAGGCACCCAGGCGCTCATATAGGGAAGCGGGTTCGGCGGCGGTCGCCTCCGGCTCGGCGGTGACGCCAAATGCAAACAATCCCGAGCTTAAGGTGAGCAAGCAGAGGGCCATTACTTTTGTCATTTTCGCGTGCATATCCCTAGTTCCTTTAATTAAGACTCGCTCTTAATATAGGCCAATAAACGAAAAATAACCAAGCCCGCAAAATGCCCGCTGGTACCGGCCCGCCCATGAGCGTCGTAACATATTGTTTTTAAGTAATTTATAAGCGTCTCCGCGAAACACGGCGGGCGGATAAGAAAGGGGGACAGGTACCTAAACTCAATAGGGTGACTGTCCCCGTAATTGATGTGACCGGAGGAATTAGGGTACCTGTCCCCTTAATTAGTAATGCCAGCCATCCTGCTCGGCGGCGATGACGATTTTGGCGCAGGCCCGGGAGTCAGAGGCGGCATCGTGATGCTGCAATTCGATGCCCAGGTGGTGACACACATCTGGCAGTCGGGTCGGGCGTATGTCCCACTGGCGCCGGGCCAGTTGCACGGTGCACACAAACGGCAGCCTGGGACCGGGAAGATCGTAGTGCTCGCAACAGCCGCCCAGTACGCCCCTGTCGAAGCTGGCATTGTGTGCCACCAGGAAATCTCCCCGGTGGATGAAATCCTCAATGATGTCCCAGTGCTGCATGAAGGTCGGCTGGTTCCTGACATCGTTCCAGGTCAGACCATGTATGTGGGTAAATCGAAATTCGCTGCTGGGAGGACGAATCAGCAATATCTTCTCTTCCACGATTTGCTGGTCCTGCACGTGCACCATGCCGATGGCACAAGCACTGGCCCGACTGAAAGCGGCAGTCTCAAAATCAATGGCGACAAAGTTACTCATGCAATGCCCTTAATGCGCTAACTGCTGACAGCAGCCCAGGAATGTCGTACCCATCATTGTTTCCTCGCCACTGGAAATCCACCCCGGATTACACCTACCGCACCTTTAATTAGGGACAGGCACCTATTAATAAATAGGTGCCTGTCCCTAATATTCCACCGTTCAAAGAACCGGTATTTTTAGAGTCAGTCGACAACCCTATAGATTTACCTCATGATTATCCATGACAAACCGGAGTCATATGGACGATGACACTTTTCGCCGAACTCAAACGCCGTAACGTCTTTCGCGTGGGAATCGCCTACGTGGTGGTCTCCTGGTTGGTGCTGCAGGTCTGCGATGTCGTCCTGAATAACATCGAGGCGCCTGACTGGGTCTTTCAGGTCGTCATGCTGCTGCTGGCTATCGGTTTTCCCATCTCGCTGGTGTTCGCCTGGGCATTTGAGATGACCCCCGAAGGTCTCAAGCGCGAACACGAGGTCGACCGATCGAAAACCATCACCCATGAAACCGGGCAAAAACTTAATCGCGTAATCATCACTGTGCTGATCATAGCGGTGGGATATTTCGCGGTGGACAAATTCATACTTTCCGCGAACAGGGAAAGCGCCGCCATTGAATCGGCCATCGAAGAGGCAACCTCCAGTGCGGCGGATGAACGGCTCGCCAGCCAGGCCGCCTCCGCAGAGCTCCAGCCGTCAATCGCCGTATTGCCGTTTGTCGATATGTCTCCGGATAAGGACCAGGACTATTTCGCAGACGGGCTATCCGAAGAACTGCTGAACCTGCTCTCGAAGATTCCAAACCTGAAAGTGGCGGCGAGAACCTCGTCGTTTTCCTTCAAGGGCGAGAACCTGGAAATCACCGAGATCGCACAGCGCCTCAAGGTTGCCCATGTACTGGAAGGCAGTGTCCGCACCTCGGGACGTCGGGTTCGGGTGACTGCCCAGTTGATCCACGCAGAGGATGGATTTCACCTGTGGTCGGAGACCTATGACCGGACCCTGGACGACATCTTCGCCATCCAGGACGAGATTGCCAGCGAGGTGGTGACGCAACTCAAACTGGCCCTGCTCGGTGACGCGCCCAAGGTTAAAGAAACCAACCCCCTGGCCTATTCGCTCTATCTACAGGGTCATCATCTCACCCTGCAAGAATCAGCCGAGGGATTCAAACGCGCAGCGGAACTGTTGCAGCAGGCGGTCTCGATTGATCCCGGCTATGTGGCGGCCTGGGCTGAACTATCCGCGGTCTATTCCGGCCAGGCGTCGGCAGGATTAGTGCCCATCGACAAGGGCTATACCATGGCGCGCCAGGCGGCCAACCAGGCCCTGGCGATAGATCCAAATTATGTGCGCGCCTACTCCCTGCTGGCTCGAATTTCACTGGGCTACGATAACGACCTGGCTGCCGCGGCAAGGTACCTGGAACAGGGTTTTGAACTTGAGCCGACCAATCATTCGATCATCACCCAGGCGGCCAGGGTTGCCCAGGCACTCGGCCAATTGGATACCGCCATCGAAATGGGAAAATTTCTGGTCGCCCGGGATCCGGTCGGCAGCCGGGGGCTTAACGTGCTGGGCATTTCCTATCTCTACGCCCGCCAATGGGACAACGCCATTTCGGCCTTTCGCAACGTCTTGACCCTAAGCCCGACCTACTTTGGCGCCCACTACAGAATTGGCACTGCCTTGCTTAACAAGGCAGAGCCCGAGGCCGCACTGATCGAGATGCAGCAAGAACCTGACGAGGAATACAAGGTGAAAGGCATGGCCCTGGCCATGCATGACCTGGGGCGCCAGGAGGAATTCGAAACCTTGTTCGCCGAGCTTCGCGATCGTTGGGGCGCCCAATGGCCCTCGGAAATCGCCCATGTCTATGCCTGGGTCGGCGAGGCCGATGCGGCGTTTGAATGGTTGGACAAGGCGGTAGAGCAGAACGAGGACGGGCTCCGCGAGCAATTCGATAACGTGTATTTTATATCCCTGCATGACGATCCCCGTTGGGCTGACTTTCGGGAACGCACCGGCAGCTCCCAGGCCCAGCTGGAGAAAATCAAGTTCAAGGTGAAGCTGCCCGACTAAAATAGGGTGACAGTTACCTTAATTGCGGGCTGGTTCACGAACCGCAGA
>JBFFTZ010000024.1:0-15194 GCA_041571575.1 Gammaproteobacteria bacterium
CAGACGGCCGAAGGCTGCCCATGGGGTGAACTCGCAAAGCGAGTGAATCAATCCCACCCTCGCGGCCAGGTGACCCCCTGCCGTTGGAGTCTCGCCCTAATGTTATTTTTTGGTGGTGGTTTTGTCCGGTCGCATCACGCTCCCGGGACGAACATTCTCAAAAGGGTGCTGGGACCGAAAGGGAAACCACTGTAGAATACCGTCCGCATTGAGTAATGGTGGTTCGTGCCGGTCCCCTCGCGACGGCCAACCGTGAACCCCGTCAGGCCCGGAAGGGAGCAGCGGCAACGGTGACGCTGTGCGCCGGGGTGTGGCTGGTACGGACCGCCTCCATTTCGAAGGCCACGAATCTGCGTATTGGTGTTAGAGTAAGCGTTTTTCCGAGACGATCCACCACGCATGAGTTACCTCGTCCTGGCGCGAAAATGGCGCCCAAAAAATTTCACTGAAATGGTCGGCCAGGGGCATGTCCTCCGGGCGTTAATCAATGCCCTGGATAACGATCGCCTGCACCATGCCTACCTGTTTTCGGGTACCCGGGGCGTGGGCAAGACCACTGTTTCCCGGATATTCGCAAAATCCCTGAATTGCGAAAAAGGCGTCACCTCGACACCCTGTGGCGAATGTGCCGCCTGCCACGAGATTGATGAGGGGCGTTTTGTTGACCTGATAGAGGTGGATGCCGCGTCCCGCACAAAGGTGGATGACACCAGGGAATTGCTGGAGAACGTCCAGTACGCGCCTACCCGGGGGCGCGACAAGGTCTACCTCATCGATGAGGTCCATATGCTCTCCACCCACTCTTTCAACGCCTTGCTAAAGACACTGGAAGAGCCGCCGCCCCACGTGAAATTCCTGCTGGCTACCACGGACCCGCAAAAGCTGCCGGTGACCGTGTTGTCGCGCTGTCTGCAGTTCAACCTGAAGCGTATATCCCTGGATCTCATCGTAGAGCGCCTGGAACAGCTGGCGGGGGCGGAGGGGATAGGCGCCGACCTGCCTGCCCTGAGAATGCTGGGTCGTGCTGCCGAGGGCAGCATGCGAGATGCCTTGAGTTTGCTGGACCAGGCCATCGCGTTTGGCGGTGGTGAGGTCAGGGAAGCCGAAGTTGGCAAGATGCTGGGCTCCATTGACAGACATCATGTCACCCACCTGGTAGAGGCCCTTGCGGCCCGGGATGGATCGGCGCTGATGGATGGGGCCGAGGCCCTGGCCCAGGATGTTCCGGATTACGACCGGGTGCTGATCGACCTGTCATCCATTTTGCAGAAAATCGCCGTGCACCAGGTCGTGCCGGGTGCGGGGCTGGTGGAAGAATCCGACGATTCGGTTCAGCAACTTGCGGAACTGCTGTCTCCGGAAGATGTGCAACTGTATTACCAGATTGCGATAAATGGTCGCAAAGACCTGGACCTGGCGCCCGATCCCAGGGCCGGATTTGAAATGACCCTGTTGCGTATGCTGGCATTCAGGCCGGATACCGGTGCGGCACCGTCCGCTCCCCCTGCGGCCAGGAAAGCCAAGAGCGCTCCTGCCCCCAAGACCAGGACTCAAGCCCCTGCCGAGCCGGCTGCCAGAGCGCCGGCATCCCGTACCCCTTCGGCCCACGAGGCCGGTGCCGAGCCGGTGGTTGAATCACCCTCCGGGGCGAAACAGGCGCAGATTGTCGCGGAGGATACTGAAAGCTGGATGTCGCTGATCGGTGCCATGCGCTTGAAAGGCGTCGCCCGGCAGGTTGCCGTGAACTGCGTCATGTTGGGTCGCGAGGGGGATACAATTTCCCTGCAGATGGATCCCTCAAGCAAGATGTTGTTAACCGACACGCTAAAGGGGAAATTGCAGGAGAGTCTGAGCGAGTATTTCAAGACCCGTATTTCCCTGCGCATCACCTTAGAGGCGCCGGTGGCGGAAACCCCGGCAAAGCAAGTGGCTCGCCGTGAGGAAGAAAAGCAGCGCGATGCCAGGGAGTCCCTGGAGCAGGACCCAAATATCCTGGCGTTGAAAGCCACATTTGGCGCCACCATTCACGAAGAATCGGTCAGGCCACTGGACGACTGACCCGAACAGAACCGAGGAGTTTGATCCGATGAAAGGCGGAATCGGCCAGCTGATGAAGCAGGCCCAGCAGATGCAAGAGAACATGCAAAAGGCCCAGGAAGAATTGGGTCGCATGGAAGTTACCGGTGAGTCCGGTGCCGGAATGGTCAAGGTTGTGATGACCGGCAAACACGAAGTTCGCCGCGTTGAGATCGACGAGTCGCTACTGGGTGATGACAAGGAAATGCTGGAAGACCTGGTCGCTGCCGCTATTAACGATGCGGTACACCGTGTTGAACGTAGTACCAGCGAAAAGATGTCTTCCATGACCTCGGGCATGTCGCTACCGCCCGGCATGAAGCTGCCCTTCTAGGTAATCATGAGTTATTCGCCGCTTGTCAGTCGCCTGGTTGATGCCCTGAGATGCTTGCCGGGCGTTGGGCCCAAGTCGGCCCAGCGCATGGCCTTCCATTTGCTTGAGCGTGATCGTGACGGGGCCCGCGCCCTGGCCGATGCCTTGCTCCAGGCAGTAGAAAAGGTCGGGCATTGTGAAAGTTGCCGGATGCTAACCGAGGAAACCAGGTGCTGGATATGCAAGGGAAGTTCCCGGGACTCCAGCATGCTGTGTGTGGTGGAAACGCCGGCAGATGTGATGGCGGTTGAACAGTCTGCTGGCTACAGCGGATTGTATTTTGTCCTCATGGGTCACCTGTCCCCCCTGGACGGTGTGGGACCGGATCAATTGGGTATAGACCTGTTGGAGCAGCGCCTGGACGAAGGACCGGTGAAAGAAGTCATCCTGGCGACCAATCCGACCGTGGAAGGCGAGGCCACCGCCCACTACATTTCCGAACTGGCAGGCCGGCGTGGAATTCGCTCAACCCGTATCGCCCACGGCGTCCCGGTTGGCGGCGAGCTTGAATTTGTCGATGGCGGAACCTTGTCGCACGCCCTGGCAGGTCGGCACACGATGGAATAGCCGACTCAACGGCGAATTTCTTGCTCTACAATAGCTTCTTTGTGGCTGTCTTCCATCGCCGGGCAGCGGCAACTTTTCGTCTGAAAAATTCACGTTTTTCAGGAAATACTTGACCCGCGATTGCGCAGTTTGGAATGAGTCTTCGTGACTGCCGCCAAGATTAGCTGCTCCCCTTCAAATTGCTGTCTACCGCAAAGTGTTTTTTTGAACTTTTATCGCCTTTTGCGTTGACCGACATTGGTGAGGCGACCCTCGCATTTAGCCTATATAAAAGCTATTTCTCCGGTCTCCGATGCAGGGTGAGGTCGCAGTGCAACATTATATTCGTAAGTCATGCTACCAAGATTTCTTCTGGTTTATACCTATTGCGGAACAAAATGGATCACAGCAAAGATAGACTCGAATTAAAACTAGACACGAAGCGAAGAGGGATCTCAATCAAGACCGTTTTGGGTCTCGCCAACAAGCGAGAACAGCTCTTTAACGGTATTGGCGACCCGTGTCGAAAATTCAAAAGCCTATTTTTTGAAAAACTCGACTGGAGGGGGCATGAAGAACCACGTATTGCGTCCACTATGGCTTGCCGTGGGCTTGGTCATCCTGGTGATGATTGCCCGGCATTTCATGGTTCCCGATGATTTCGGCGTACATGGCGATTCCTTTACCTACAATTATTATCGACTGAGCAATGTCGATGAATGGAAGGAGTTCCCGGTTAAATACCAGGGGCGGGAACGCTGCGCCAAATGTCATGAAGAAAATTCCCAGTCGATTAGTGACTCCAGGCACAAAAAAATCCAGTGCGAGAGTTGTCATGGTCCTGCAGCGGGTCACCCGCGGGAAGTAAAAAAACTAGTCATAGATTCCTCGCGGGAACAATGCCTGCGGTGCCACGCATTGCTGGAGTACCCGAATAGCCGCAGAGGGATGATGAAAGGTATTGACCCGGACAAGCACAAGAGCAAGTTCGAGTGCAAAAAATGCCATGACCCACACAACCCAAATCTGGAGGATAGGTGATGACCTGCTCTCGTAGACAATTTCTCAAGGACACCGCCACCACTACCCTGGCTGCTGCGTTGCCTGTGAGTACCATGGTATTCCTGACCCCCGGAGAACTAAAGGCGGCGGTTGAGGACAAGAAAACCAGGTGGACGTTCCTGGTCGACACCAATAAATGTGTCGGTTGCGGTATGTGCGTCAAGGCTTGCAAGCTTGAAAACGAAATACCCTACGATTCGCCGGTAACCCGCACCTGGGTTGAGCGTTACGTCATCACAAAAGACGGCGAGGCTCACATTGACTCGCCACTGGGTGGTCGTGACGGATTTATCGACGATAAGATTCGCGACGAGGTGATAGATCCCAAGGACATCACCAAGGCCTTCTTTGTACCCAAGCTGTGTAACCAGTGCGAAAACGCTCCCTGCGTCCAGGTTTGTCCGGTGGGCGCTACCTACCAGACCGAGGATGGAGTGGTGCTGATCGACCGGGATTGGTGCATCGGTTGCGGCTATTGCATCATGGCCTGTCCTTACGGGGTGAGGTTCTTCCACCCGGTTACCAAGACAGCCGACAAGTGCAATTTCTGCTATCACCGTACCAGCAAAGGGTTGGAGCCTGCCTGTGTCCAGGCCTGCGCCTTTGATGCTCGGAAGATAGGCAATCTCAAAGATCCAGACGATCCAGTCGCCAAGACCATCGCGACCAAGCGGGTAGCTGTGCTGAAAGACGAGTATGGGACGAAACCGCATGTGTTTTATTTGGGCCTCGATGAGAACGTGAGGTAGATGATATGTCCCCTGATCTAGTAGTACATGGCGTTGAATGGACAGTTAAAGAACTCTTTGTCTATCCGAACGAATTCATTTACTGGAGTATCCAGATTGTCATGTATCCATACATGACCGGTCTGGTGGCAGGCGCCTTCGTCTTGTCATCGCTCTATCACGTATTTGACCAAAAAGGCCTTAAGGAGATTGCCCAGTTTTCACTGGTGTTCTCATTGGCCTTGTTGCCTGTGGCAGCCTTGCCTTTGTTGCTTCACCTGCAACAACCGACCAGGGCTATGGAGCCCTTGCTGACACCGCATTTCACCTCTGCGATTGCGGCCTTCGGTATTGTGTTTACAACCTATGCCTTGATTGTTATCAGTGAAATCTGGTTTGTTTATCGCAAGTATTTTGTTGAGCAGGTCGAGGCACTGAAGGGCAAATCCGGATTGTCCAATTTGGTGTCGCGCCTCGTATACCAGGTTCTCACCATGGGCGCCTATGATATTGGCGATAAGGCGATTGCCACCGATAAAAAGGCAGCCAAGATACTCGCTGGAGTGGGTATTCCTGTGGCCTGTTTTCTGCATGGCTACGCGGGTTTCATTTTCGGGTCGGTCAAGGCCAATGCCTTGTGGATGTCTCCGCTGATGCCAGTTATTTTCATCATGTCTGCAGTGGTCTCCGGTATCGCCTTGTGTATGCTTACCTATATCGTGATTATGGAGTGGAGAGCATTCCGGAGTCGGCGCAGCGCAAGCGAGGCGATCAAGATTCACGGTGCCGAGAAGGAAGTGATTTTCGAGGCAAAGCGCTACCAGCTGTGATTCCTGGTGGCCGCTATCAGTCTCGAGTTGCTGGATCTGATTTTCCGCGGCTACACGGCAATGAAGTCCTGGGATATTTTACGTTCGGTGATGTACGGGAAAGATTTCGTCAATATCTTTTTCCTGCAGTACACCCTGGGTAACCTGGTGCCATTTGTGCTGTTGCTATTACCGAAGCTGACTATCAGAAGGACGGTAGTCGCCTTGATCCTGGTGCTGTTTGGCGTGTTTATGATGCGTTGGAATGTTGTCATCGGTGGGCAGGCATTCTCCCTGTCATTCTCCGGCTACATGCATTACCACATACCAGTTATTCCTCACAGCATGGAAACCTATAAGGAAGGTCTGCTTGGCGCCTTGACGGTAGCCGCGATTCCATTCCTGCTGTTTTCGGTTATTAACAGGTTCGTGCCCTCACTGCGGTCTCGTTAACTACATTCGCGGAGCCCGACAGGTCGGCTATCCCTGTCGGGTATAAGGGGCAAGGTAAAATAACAATAATCTGACAACCGGATAGCCACGGTGACTGCTTTGATTATTGATCGCCTCAACGCTGGAAGCTGCCGCTATGGATGATGATCTGTCTGCTCTTGAAGCTCGAGTTGCCGCAGTTGAAGAACGTCTGCGGATTGTTGAGAAAAGGGCGGGTATTGGTGTCGCAGGCGAAGCTCAGTCCGGCGGCGTAGCGCTAAATGAAGGAATGGCATCCAGCGTTTCTTCCCACCTGGGAAGGGTGCTCCTGATATTCGGTGGTGCGTATTTCCTGCGCGCCATGACGGACTTCCAGTTTGTTGCGACAGGCCTGGGCATTTTCATTGGCGCATCCTATGCGTTGTTGTGGCTATTCATGGCTTACCGGGCTGCCGGCAAGGAAGGCCGCAAGGCAGGAGCATTGTTCTTCGCGGTGGCCTCTACTTTGCTGACCTTGCCGTTGCTGACGGAGGCGGTTACAAAATTCGACCTGCTCAGCGGTACTCAGGGCGCTATCGCCTTGACGGTGTTCTGTGCGCTGGCATTGCTGGTGTCGGTGATCAGGGATATGCGCCTCCTGGCATGGCTGATAAGCGGCGGTGGAGTGGGGACGGCGCTGTATTTGATCGGTGCATCGCATACGGCCCAGGCATTCGTAGCCTTCTTGCTGTTGCTGGCGATTGGGAGTCTGTGGGCGGTGTATCGTGGTTCCTGGAAGGGACCCCAATGGGTCGCCGCACTGGGGGTCAACGCAGGAGTTGTAGCCCTGGTGTTGCTCAGTTCCAATGAAGGTTGGGATGTGGGACACATGGAGGCCTTTGGATTTGCGGTGGCCTTATTGCTCGCTTACCTGGTGAGCTTTGCTGTCCAGACCCACATTCGCGGTGAGGATGTCGGTGCCTTTGAGGTTGTCCAGGCTATCGTTTCCGTCGGTTTGCTCGTTTATGTGGCGGGTGAAGTGTCCAGGGGCGGGCATATCAACCTGGCTGTGGTGGGCTTCCTGGCCCTGGTTCTTGGTGCGGCCGTTTATGGGTTGGGATTCACGCCCAGGACCCTGGCCTCCCGGGGACCCAACTTATTTTTCTATTCGACCTTTGGCCTTATGTTGGTCGCCGCTGGCAGTGCCATAGTCCTGACGCCAGGTGTGGCTGCAGCCGGTTGGGCAGTGTTGGCCCTGTTGCTGGCCTGGTTTAGCGGCCGACAGGTTATGGTGACCTTGAGCCTGCAATGCTCCTTACTGCTCATTGCAGCGGGATTTGGTTCGGGTGTGTTGTCCACGGGATTTTTTGCGCTTGCCGGCAATGCCACTGAAAGCTGGCCACCGCTCATCAGTTGGCAGGCTGTGGTGGCCCTGGCCACCGTTGGTAGCCTGTTTATTCCCGTGGCCCAGAGTTCGAACCGCTGGGGCAAGTTGGCCGGCCTGCCGCAGGTCATGGTGCTGGTGCTGGCGGTATGGGAAGTAGGCGGCCTTGTCGTGTTACTGCTCGCTCCATTGCTTGCTGGTGTTCCGGGTGCGGAGGCGAACCTGGCGGTACTGGCAGCGCTAAGAACGTCGGTATTGGCCGCGGCGGTCGTCACCCTGGCGATTTCGAGTCGTCACAAGAGATGGCCTGAGGCCAGGTGGCTGGTCTATCCGATGCTGATCCTGGTGGGCGCAAAGCTGATTATCGAGGACTTCCCCCATGGCAAGCCGGCGACACTGTTCGTGTCCCTGGCCGTGGTGGGCAGCGCGATGATTTTTGTGTCCTGGTGGATGTCTGGCAAAGTACAGCCGCGCACCGGGCACTAGTACCCCGGGCGCAGTTGCTCCATGAGGCGGGTCAGGCGCCTGTAACTTTCATAGCGGCGGGCGCAGATAACGCCATCTTCCACTGCCTGGATGACGCCACACCGGGGTTCGTGGAGGTGACGGCAATTGGCGAACTTACAGCTGCCCGCAGGCTCCGCGAATTCGATAAATCCCCTGGTCAGATCGTTCTCCTCGAAGGCAGCGGGTGCATAGTCCCGCACCCCCGGTGAATCGATCAGTTCACCGCCGGACTCCAGGTGATAAAGGCGTGAGGCGGTCGTCGTGTGGCGACCTTCGCCGCTGGCCTCCGACAACTCGCCGGTAAGTATATCCGCCTCGGGCAGAAGAGCATTCAGGATCGACGATTTTCCTACGCCGGATTGTCCTACCAGGATGCTGGTATGGCCTATCAGTTGCTTGCGCAATGGTTCCAGACCGTCCATTGACTTGGCGCTGGTATGAATAACGGGATAACCAATCCTGGTGTACTCAACCAGCGCCTCGCGCAGGGGCTCCAGGCCTGGCTCGTTCTCCAGGTCTGACTTGTTCAGGACCACCGAGGCTGAAGCGCCCATGAAGGCGGCCGCCGCCAGGTAGCGGTCGATCAGAAAAAGGTCGGGCGCCGGACGGGGGGCGCAGACCACCATCACCTGGCTGACATTTGCCGCCAGCACATCCGTGCGTCCCCGCCGATCAGGCCTGGTCAGTTCGTTGTCTCGTTCCAGGACTTCGCAGACCAGGCCCTTGTTTTTCCCGTCCAGGGGCTCCCACATGACCCGGTCACCGGTTACCGGTCGCAACTTGCGTCCCGATATGATGCAGGGAATCAACGCGCCATCAGTATTTTCGACCAGGACCTGCCGGCCGAAGTTCGCGACGATGGTTCCCTGCTGTCGACTCATGTCCTGGCCTGGGCTAGGTCATGCAGGTGCTGGATACGGATCATTGCCGGCGGGTGGGAGTCGTAAAACGCCGAGTGCACCGGATCCGGGGTCAGGGTGGAGGCGTTTTCCCGGTAAAGTTTCACCAGTGCATCCACCAGTGCATCAGCATCGCTCTGGCCGGCGGCGTAGGCATCCGCTTCGAATTCGTGTTTGCGGGAGAACCAGGCGGACAGGGGCGAGGTGAAATAGGTGAAAACCGGGGCGATCATGATGAACAGCAACAATGCGGCATGGTCGCTGACCGCGGGGACCCCCAGGTCGCTGTAGAACCAGGCTTCGGTTTTCAGCCAGCCAAGAACGCCCAGCCCTATCAGGCTGCTGACCAGCGACCAGACAAGCCGCTTGCGAACGTGGCGTTTGCGGAAGTGTCCCAGTTCATGGGCCAGCACCGCTTCGACTTCCAGGGGCTCGAGCGTGCCGATAAGGGTATCGAAGAACACGATGCGCTTGTTATTCCCGATGCCGGTAAAATACGCGTTGCCATGGGCCGAGCGTCGCGAGCCGTCCATCACAAAGATGCCCTTGCTATGAAAGCCGCATCGATCAAGCAGTGCCTCAACGCGGGCTTTCAGGGTCTCGTCCTCCAGAGGCTCGAACTTGTTGAACAGTGGTGCGATCAAGGTGGGGTAGGCCCAGAACATTAATAGCCCAAACCCCGACCAGAGGGCCCAGGCGTAGACCCACCAGAGCTCGCCGGTGTGGGACATGATCCACAGCACGGCCGCCAGCAACGGTGCACCCAGTAGCAGTGTAAGGGCCAGGCCCTTCAGCATGTCCGCGATAAACAATCCTGGGGTGGATCGGTTGAAGCCGAATCGGGCCTCAATCCCAAAAGTTTGCGCGATGCTGAACGGAAGCGACAGCAGGCTGCTGATTATCAGCACCGCGATTATCATCGCCACGCCGCCCCACAGCCCGGTCAAGCCGCTGTTATCAACCAGAGACTGGACCAGTGCGATGCCGCCGCCCACGGTCCAACCCACCAGCAGCAGCGAGTCGTAAACCGTCTCCATTCTGCCAAGCTGGGCTTTTGCGTTGGTGTAATCAGCGGCCTTTTGATGGTCTTCCAGGGATATTTGCCCCGTGAACGGATCCGGTACCTGCCCTCGATTTGCGCTGACATGCCGGGTCTGCCGCAGTGACAGCCAGAGGCGGCACAGGGTGCTTGCCACGAGAAATGTAATGAAAATCGAGGTAAACAGGCTCATTCGGTATCCACGTTCAAAGGGCGCATCAGCTTAGCCTTTGCTAGAATGCGCGGCAAGCAAACGGAGCGCCATAAATGTCCAAACACCCAAAGAATCTGATCTGGATTGACCTTGAAATGACAGGGTTGCTGCCTCATGAGGATGTGATTATCGAAATCGCCACCGTCGTGACCGATACTCACCTGAATGTCCTGGCAGAGGGTCCAGTGTTCGCTATCCACCAGGCAGATTCGATTCTGGATGAAATGGATGACTGGAATACCCGGCAACATAACGCCTCCGGGCTGGTTAAGCGTGTGCGGGAGAGCAAGGTCGACGAGGCTGAAGCCGAGCGCAAAACCCTGGAATTCCTCGCCCGGTATATTGACCCCGGTCTGTCCCCCATGTGCGGAAACAGTATTTGCCAGGATCGCCGTTTCCTCGCGCGATTCATGCCTGACCTGGAGCGCTACTTCCACTATCGCAACCTGGATGTCAGTACGCTGAAAGAGCTGGCCGCGCGTTGGGCGCCGGAAGTCCTGGCCAGCTTCTCCAAGGAGTCCCGGCACCTGGCCCTGGATGATATCCACGATTCGATAGCCGAAATGAAACACTATCGCGAACGCCTGCTGGGATTACCGGATGAACCCGCGGAGTCATATGTGTGACGGGATATTTTTCTGCGGCTGACCGGAACAAGGAGCCCATAAGACAGGCGCTTGCCAGTTTGCTCCCGGAGCAGGGCAATGTGCTTGAGATCGGTTCGGGTACCGGCAAGCACGCAGTGTATTTCGCGCGCCATTTTCAATATCTTCATTGGTACACCAGCGACCTCCGGGAAAATCATTCCGCAATCAGATCGAATCTGGAAAAGGCCCTGCTTGATAACCTGGCCGGCCCCCTCCTGCTGGATGTGGCCCAGGACCAGTGGCCCTCAGTGCAGGTGCAAGCGGTCTATACTTCAAATACCTGTCACATCATGGCCTGGGAAGAGGTCCTTGCGATGTTTCGCGGGGTAAGCTGCATGCTTCCTCATGGCGGACGATTTTTGATTTACGGTCCGTTCAACCTTGGTGGTAAATTCACCAGTGAGAGCAATCGTGTCTTTGACGCGGATTTGAGAAACCGGGCAGCTCATATGGGCGTGCGTGACCTGGGGGCATTGGAGGCCATGGCGGCCCCCCTGGGTTTGACCCTGGCGACGCGCACGAATATGCCGGCCAACAATATGCTGTTGTGCTGGAACAGGAGTAAGCAGAATGGTTGATATCCCCACTTATGCAGACGTGCTGGCGGCCCGTGAGCGCATAGCCGGTTACGTGCACCGGACCCCGGTCCATTCCAGCAGTACCTTGAACGCGGTGACCCAGGCCCAGGTGTTTCTCAAGTGCGAGAACCTGCAGCGGGTGGGAGCGTTCAAGGCCCGTGGCGCCTGCAATGCCGTTTTCGCCCTGGACGATGAACAAATAAAAAAAGGTGTGGCGACGCATTCCTCGGGAAATCATGGCGCTGCCCTGGCGCTGGCGGCAATGATTCGCAATGCTCCGGCTCACGTGGTCATGCCGTCGAATTCATCTGACGTAAAGCGTTCTGCTGTGCGCCACTACCAGGCAAAGGTGGTGGACTGCGACCCCGGCATGCGCAACCGGGAGGAGGCGCTTGCCAGGGTGATGCAGGAAACCGGTGCGCACATGGTTCATCCCTATGATGACTCCCTGGTGATTGCCGGCCAGGGAACCGCCGCGCTGGAGCTTATGGATGATGTCGGGGGACTGGATGTAATCCTGGTTCCCGTGGGCGGAGGGGGCTTGATTGGCGGAACCCTGCTTGCTGCCGAAGGCTATGGAAAAGGTACTCGCGTGATCGGAGTGGAGCCGCGCCAGGCGGACGATGCTCGGCAGTCTTTCCGGCGGGGTGCCCGGGTGATCATGGACTCTCCAGATACCATCGCGGATGGATTGCGAGCCTCGTTGGGCGAGCGAAATTTCGAGCTGATTCATCGCCATGCTGATGACATTATCTGTGTCGAAGAAAGCGAGATTATCGCGGCCATGCGATTTGTCTGGGAAAGAATGAAACTGGTTATCGAGCCCTCGGCTGCGGTACCCATTGCAGCCTTGCTGCATAGGCGTTTGGAGTTGCCCGGCAAGCGAATTGGCTTGATCATCAGTGGTGGCAACGTCGACCTGGACCATCTGCCCTGGTAAGCCCCTGCTGTCGATGCGCTCCCAGGCTGGAACGGAGTATGGATAGATGAAGTTTTTCTACAGTTCATTGCTTTTCTTGATGCTATCCGGGTGTGGTCAACACAGTTCGGAGCCGGCGCGCCTGCCGGTAGCTGGCGAGGCTGAGGATGATCGGGATGGCGGAGAATCGGCGGCGGAGGAAATTGCCAGCCAGGTGCCTGATACGGATATTTTTGTCGTTACCATCAATGCCCAGGGTATGCCCGATAAGGCAAGTTTGCGGAATCTCACAGCCCGGCCAGGATATGACAACCAGCCCGCTTTCCTGCCCGGCGGCCGACAGTTGATGTTCAGTTCGATACGTGGGGAACGCCAGTCGGATGTTTATGTCCTGGATATAGTTGAAGGCCAGTCCCGGCGCCTGACTCAGACCGTGCAGAGCGAGTACTCGCCGACACCCCTGCCTGGCGGCGGCTTTTCAGTGGTTCGCGTGGAGGAAGACGGCAGCCAGCGGTTATGGGTCTACAACGCCGACGGCTCCCCTGGCGAGATGCTGGTCAGTGAACTGGATAACGTGGGGTATCACCTTTGGTTGCCGGAAAAGGCCCTGGTGCTGTTCCTGGTCGATGAACCCGTGAAACTGGTACTTGGCAATTCCGCGGCTTCCGGTGTGCGGTTGCTTGCGACAGAAACAGGGCGTTCCTTCGCCATGGATCCAGTCACGGGGATGTTGTATTACCTTGTGCCTTCGGGAGAAGGGCGTTGGAGGTTGACCGGGCGCGATCTTGGCAGCGACGAACAAAGCTCTTACCTGGATACGCCCGGCCAATCCCAGGATATGGCCCTGGATCGCCAGGGCAGGGTATGGATGGCATCGGGGACTGAGCTATGGCGTTGGCAGCCCGGTCAGTCCGAATGGCTGCCGGTCGCGGATTTCGGTGACGGACTGGGGGGTACCATCACTCGACTGACCTTTAATCGGGATGACTCGAGGCTGGCGATGGTGGTCAATATGGGGTCCCCGGAGGCCGAGTGAATATGAGCGCACAAGAAATGGTGACCCACGGTGGCGGATGTCATTGCGGCCGGGTGAGATTCAAAGTGCAGGCGCCGGCCGACCTGGGGGTGGACGAGTGCAATTGCTCAATTTGCTCAAAAAGCGGCTATTTGCACCTGATCGTGCCCTCAACTCGATTTACTCTTATCCAGGGTGACGATGATCTTCATTGCTATACGTTTAATAGTGCTGAGGCAAAGCACTTTTTTTGTCGGCATTGCGGCGTGAAATCGTTTTATATCCCGCGTTCCAATCCGGATGGCTATAGCGTGAATGCCCGGTGCCTGGATACTGACACAGTAAAATCCATGACGATTACACCGTTTGACGGGCGCAACTGGGAAGCCAATGCCCATGCACTGGCTCATTTATCCCAGGAGTAGCCGAGACGGTCTAGGCGAGGAACAAGGCCACGCAGCAACCAATGCCTGCGGTCCACGCCAGGGAACGAAAAGGGGGCTTGTCGAAAATATAAAAGGCGCCATAGGCTATGCGCGCGGCGATAAAGCCCATGGCAAGATTGTTCAGTAGAGAAGGATCCATACCGCGAAGCTGGGCAATCACCACGGCGATCGCAAACAACGGAAAGGCCTCAAACGAATTCATTTGCGCCCAGTTGGCCCGTTGTCCCCAGCCTTGCAGGGTGGTAAGAAATTCTCTCGGGGCCCGGTTGTCGTAGCCCTGTGTTGAGGACTTGGCGATGCCGGTAAATATGTAGGGCATCAGGCCCGCGAACAGTACGCAAAGGTAGGCGGTGGTCATGTCAAAGATCCTCGTGGCTGTCGAAAATGAGCTCGCCAGAAACCGTCGGTAAATTGCGACGCTGTTCTTGGTCCATTCTGAGGTTACAATAAATCGCAACTAGAATAGCGGCGGATTGACTGCCTTCACATTTAGCGGGAACAGAGGCCTCCTATGATTTACAAGACTCTCAAATTTGTTGTGCTCGGTTCGGTGGCGATGGCGTCGCTGGGGCTGGCCGGAGCAGTCTTTGCTGAAACCCGCTATGTGACTGATGAACTGGAAGTGACCCTTCGCAGTGGCCAAAGTACCCGCAACAATATCGTTCGAATGCTCAAGTCGGGCACGGCGTTGGAAGTTCTAGAAGTCAGCAGCGACACCGGCTACAGCCTGGTCAGGCTCCCCTCGGGTACCGAAGGCTGGGTGCTGAGCCGGTTTCTCGTGGACCAGCCCGTGGCGCGGGATGTGTTGCCCGATGTGCAGCGCCGGTACGCGGCGCTTGTGGAGTCCTCCAAAAGCACGAGCGCGAAGCTTAATGCCTCCAGCAGTTCATTGAGCGAACTGGAAAAGCAAAGAGATGCCTTGCTCAGCGAAAACGAGCAGTTGGCGAGACAGCTCCACGAAGTGCGCGAAAAAGCCTCGGATGTGCTCAATATCGACAAGCAAAACAGCGCGCTGCGCCAGCGCGTGACCACTCTGCAAGGTGAAAACGATCAGCTGAGCATCCTAAATGAGGAATTATCCAACCGCCGTACCCTTGAATGGTTCATGGCCGGTGGTGGCGTGCTGTTCGTTGGCTTGTTGCTCGGGCTGATTCTGCCGCGGATTCGCTGGCGTCGCCGTTCGAGTTGGGGCGACCTCTAAAAGAGGCCGCCCTTTCAATCAGACTTTCTGACCTGCCAGGTACAGCCAGGTCTCGACTACTGTATCGGGATTCAGGGACATGCTTTCGATACCCTGTTCCAGCAGCCAGTTCGCCAGGTCGGGATGGTCTGACGGCCCCTGGCCGCAGATACCAACGTATTTTCCCTTGTCCTTACAAGCCTTGATGGCCATGGCGAGCATTTTACGCACTGCCGGGTCCCGTTCGTCGAACAGGTGGGCAATTACCGCGGAATCCCGGTCCAAACCCAGGGTCAGTTGGGTCATGTCGTTGGAGCCAATGGACATGCCGTCGAAATGCTCAAGGTACTCGTCCGCCAGC
>JBFFTZ010000025.1:0-15134 GCA_041571575.1 Gammaproteobacteria bacterium
GGAGATAGTAGAGAGCGTTCCGTCGGCCCTGTTGCTCGAAAAGGCCATGGATGTGGAGCGCCTGCCCGGGTTTGAGAGCGGTCGGGTGTCGGTGCAGGACGGGGCGGCGCAGCTGGCTGGCCACTGCCTGGACGTGCAGCCGTGGCAACGTGTGCTGGATGCCTGCGCCGCGCCGGGCAACAAGACCGCTCACCTGCTGGAGCTGGCCGATGGCAGGCTGGAGTTGCTGGCCCTGGACAGCTCGGGGCGGCGCCTTGAGCGGCTGCAGAAGAATCTGCACAGAGCCGGCTACCACGCAAACATGCTGGAGGCAGATGCCAGCGATCCCGGTGGCTGGTGGGATGGCAAACCGTTTGACCGAATCTTGCTGGATGCGCCATGCAGCGCCACCGGCGTGATTCGTCGGCACCCGGACATCAAGTGGCTACGCAGAAGCGAGGATATTGCAGAGCTGGCCCGGCTCCAGGCCCGAATGATTCGCGCTCTTTGGCCGCTTTTGGCCACTGGTGGCAGACTTTTGTATTGTACGTGTTCGGTGCTGAAGCAGGAGAACGAGGCGATTGTAAGCGCGTTCCTCGCTGAAACAGGGGATGCAGAGGAAGTACCACTTGGGTTGCTGGAGGACGTGGCGACCCGCATGACATATGGTTACCAGATATTGCCGGGTGACTCGGCGATGGACGGCTTCTATTATGTTGCTTTGACAAAACGCTAATCGGGCAGAGATCCCAATGTATATGCAGGGAGCCAGGGGGTTACGGAAGATTGCGGGACGGTGCTTCGCACTGTGCCTGCTGATGTTCTGTGCCCCGGTTATGGCCGATTCCGGTGAGGGGCTCTTTGAAATTCGCTCGGTTTACACCGAGTTTCGTGATGGCGTGTATTACCTCAATGGCAGGGTGAGCTATCGCCTGAGTAACCCGGCCCGTGAAGCCCTGCATAGCGGCGTGCCGTTGCAACTGCAACTGGAGATCCACCTCAGCCAGAAGCGACGCTGGTGGCTGGATGCCGAGGTGGCGAGCCTGCACCAGATGTCCCAGCTGCAGTTTCATGCGCTGACCCAGCGTTACCTGGTCACGAATTTTAACAGCGGAGAGCAATTCAGTTATTACACCCTGGCTGATGCCCTGGACGAGATCGGGCACATTAACCAGTTGCCGCTGATTGACGAGTCGTTGCTGGATCCCGATGAGCCCTACGAGGTTTCACTGCGTTCGGTTCTGGAGCTTAGAGACTTGCCCGGCGCGATTCGCTGGATGACTTTCTGGTGGGGGGATCTGCGCACCGCCAGTGATTGGTACAGATGGCCGCTCAAGCCCTGAGGCGCCTTGCGTTTCGCTCGCTGCTAATTGCCGGCGCCCTGCTCTGGGGTACCAGCCTGTATCTGCTGGCAGAGACTACCCAGAATTGGGCACAGTTTTCCCGCACCCACGAGGCCATGCTTCTAATCAATGGTGTGGGCGTGCTGCTCCTGCTGGTGCTGATTGGCGGGAACCTGTTTCGCCTGGTCAGCGATTACCGGCAACTGGTTCCGGGTTCCCGGCTCAGAGCCCGCATGGTCACCATGTTTTCAGCCCTGGCGATCGTGCCCTTGCTGGTGGTCTTTTATTTCGCAGTGCAGTTCCTCAATAGAGGTATCGACAGCTGGTTTAACGTTGAAGTGGATCGGGGTCTTAGCCAGGCTTTGGAGCTGAGTCGCACGGCGCTGGAATTACGCAAGCGCGAATACGTCGAGCGCACCAGCACAATGTCGGCGTCCCTGGCCCGATTGTCTGATCTGGAACTGGTCCGCGAGATGAGTCTCCTGAGGCGGGAAAATGACGCCCTGGAAATAACCATTGCAGGCGCCAACAGTCGCATCGTTGCAACCAGCTCAGAACGCCCGGGTTTTGAACCCGCCCGCAGGGTGGGGGAAATTATGTTTCAAACTCGTCAGGGCCGAGACTATGTTCGACTGGAGGCCCTGGTCGAGGGTGGCTACGTCATCATTACCGCCACGCCTCTTGTGAACCGGGTTCCAGGTTCTGAGCCCCGGGTCCTTATCGTCGAATATCTTGTCCCGGAAAGATTAAGCCGCCTGGCCGACGGTGTGCTCCTGGCCTACGACAAGTACGGCGAATTGAAGTACCTGCGGGAGCCATTGAAAACCAGTTTCACCCTGACCCTTTCTCTGGTGCTGTTCCTGGCATTGTTGCTGGCCGTGAACGGAGCATTCTTCGTTGCCCGGGTATTGCTAAAACCGATTCCGGACCTGGTGGCTGGAACCCGGGCGGTGGCCAAGGGCGACTTCGATATGCGCCTGCCCCAGCAGCCCCGTGACGAACTTGGGTTCTTGGTGGATTCCTTCAACGACATGACCCGCAGGTTGGCGCGCACTCGTGAAGAATCCATTCACCATCAACAGCAGGTGGAAGCGGAGCGCTCCAGATTGGCCATCATCCTGGCGCGGCTCTCAACCGGGGTTATTTCCATGGATCCCGGCATGGTGGTGCGCACTGCCAACCAGGCCGCCAGTTCCATCCTGGATGTACCCCTTGAGAACTGGAAGGGCCAGGCCCTGCCGATTATTGCCCGGGAATACCCCCTGGTGCAGCAGTTGGTGGATGCGGTGGAGCCGCAATTGCGCAAGGGAAAAACCGAGTGGCGCGAACAGATTGTGCTTCGCGGCGAGACGGGAACCCGGGTGCTTATTTTTGCCTGCAGCGCGTTGCCCGGTGCCCTGGGTAGCGTGGTGGTCGTGTTTGATGAAATCACCGCATTGCTGCAGGGCCAGCGAGACGCCGCGTGGGGCGAGGTGGCCCGTCGTCTTGCTCACGAGATCAAGAATCCCTTGACGCCTATCCAGCTGGCGGCGGAGCGGCTGCGCAGGAAATACCTGGGCAGCATGAGCGAGGAAGAGGGTGAGGTTCTGGACCGGTCTACCCACATCATCGTGCAGCAGGTTGAAGCCATGAAGGACATGGTGGATGCGTTCCGGGATTATGCCCGGGCACCCGACCTGGAGATTTCCAGGCTGGATATCAATGAGATTGTGCTGGAGGTGGTCGATCTCTACCGGGCCCGGGATTTTGGCATTAAATTGAATTTGAACCTGGATCGGGAAATTCCTCCGGTAGAGGCCGACAGTGGGCGCTTGCGACAAATCCTGCACAACCTGATTAGAAATTCTGTTGAGGCCCTGGCAGGTAGCGAGAACGGCGAGATTTGCATTGCTACCAGATTGGGCAAGGATGAGAGCCATGGCGGGGTTGAATTAACGGTTGAAGATAACGGTCCCGGCTTCGACATGAACAGTGCCGAACAGGTATTCGATCCCTATGTGACATCCAAGCCAAAGGGCACCGGACTGGGGCTGGCAATCGTGAAGAAATTGATTGAGGAACATGGTGGTAGCATTGACGCCCGGAATCTTGAAAGTGGCGGTGCCCGCATCACTATCGTGCTGCCTTTGAACGAGGCATCCCGCAATGCGATGATGCCGAGACTGGTTCGTCGATAAATATTTTGGGAGAGCCAAATTGAGTACTCCGCAAATCATGGTCGTCGATGACGAGGCCGACATCCGCAGTCTCTTGCAGGAAATTCTTTCTGACGAGGGCTACGAGGTGAGAGTGGCCGCTGACGCTGAAGAGGCGCGCCAGCTATACGCAGAGCAAGCCCCTGACCTGATCCTGCTTGATATCTGGATGCCGGGCACCGATGGAATATCCCTGCTCAAGGAGTGGGTGGGCCGCGGCCTGAAAAGTGCGGTGGTCATGATGTCTGGCCACGGCACTGTGGATGCAGCCATGGAGGCCACGCGACTCGGCGCATTCGATTTCATTGAGAAGCCTCTGTCATTATCGAAACTGCTGCGCTCCGTACAGCGTGGTCTCGATGAAGGCAGGCCCAGCCGCGAGACGGCCGCAATGCAACTGGCCTCTTCGGTCCTGATGCCCATCGGCAAAAGTGAAACCATGCGCAACTTGCGACAGCAAATATTGAAAGTTGCCCCTCATGACACCCCTGTGATGTTGCTCGGAGAATCCGGTGCGGGCCGTGAAGCATTCGCCCGCTATTTGCACAGTGTGAGCGATCGGTCGAAAGGGCCCTTTGTCTCACTGGCTGCCGGCACTCTGACGGAAGACAACGCGGATGGCCTGCTTCTGGGAGTGGTGCGTGAAAATGGCTCCGACGCGGGCTACCTTGAACGCGCCCAGGGCGGCACGCTGTATATCAATGAACTCGAGGATCTTTGTCCGCGTGGTCAGACTGTCTTGCTTGGTGTGCTGGAGCAAGGCAGCTTTATCCCCCAGAACTCAACCGAAGCTGTACCACTGAATGTCAGACTATTAGCCTCGGCCAACCAGTCGGTGGAGTCCAGCGACTCGCCGGTAAGAAGAGATTTGTTATCACATATCAGCGTGCTTAGCCTGAAGATTCCTCCGCTGCGCGACTACTCCGAGGACGTGCCGGAACTGCTGAAGTACTACGTCGACAAAATGGTTGACCAGGAAGGTCTTCCGTACCGCCAGTTTTCCGTTGCTGCACAGAATCGGTTACGCAATTATCCCTGGCCCGGAAATGTCAGGGAGCTTAGAAACCTGGTGCACCGGCTGCTGATTTCAGGTGAGGAGGAATCGGTATCCCTGGAGGAAATAGAAAGCGAATTGCAGGCGGCGGCAGCGGCCAACGAACCGCTGGTTAAACAGGATCTGCTGGCGTTGCCGTTGCGCGAAGCCAGGGAGCACTTTGAGCGCGCCTACTTGCAGCAACAGCTTATTCTCAGCGGTGGGAAAGTTGGTCAGCTGGCGAAACGGGTTGGAATGGAGAGAACCCATTTGTATCGCAAGCTGCGGGCGCTTGGGGTGGATTTTCGCCAGGGCGGGTCTGAGGACTGATTGAAGGCGTAAAGCTGCCCCCATCAGTAAATTCCAGTCCGCCGCCATTGAAGTCCGTGCGGGTGAGTTTGCGGATCAGGCTTGCGGCAGTTTGCCGCTCATCCAGTCGGGGACCGTCCGGCCGCCGCTGACGAAAGGAAATGATCTCGCCCTCCAGCAAGCGACCATCTTCATCCAAAGTGGCCATCAGCATTGGTGCCACCCCCTTGTCGCCGCTAACGCTAATGCCGTAATAGGTGGCGAAGTTTCCCAGGCTGTAGGCGATCAGGCGCCCCCGGTATAACTCCAGCGCCCTGGGAACATGGGGCCCATGGCCGATTACCATGTCCGCACCGGCATCGATCATCCGGTGAGAAAAGCTGACCACGTTTCCGCGGGATTCACCGT
Source organism: Gammaproteobacteria bacterium (assembly GCA_041571575.1). Classification (GTDB taxonomy): domain Bacteria; phylum Pseudomonadota; class Gammaproteobacteria; order Steroidobacterales; family BM003; genus CAKZML01. Next base: position 5,268 of record JBFFTZ010000025.1, read on the forward strand.
AATAGAATTCTTCAACATCGCTGACGTGCATGGCGCCTTCGCCTTCCGCACCACCGTGAAACGACACCAGTACCAGGTCATGATCCTGGGCCAGCTTGCTTATCAGGCAGGCGGCTGCGTCCTCGTCATTGATGGAGTGTGATCCGATATTAGGCGCGAATGCCGCCATGGCCAGGCGGTAGTCGCCTTGCTGCCAGGAAGCCACATCACCGACCCGGCCGCTGTGTGCAATGCCGACCTCATCAAGTGCCAGCATGCTGGCGTCCCGACCTTCTTCCCCGAAGTCCCGGGCGTGGTTGTTGGCGAGGCTCAGCACGTCGAAGCCGGCATCGCGAAAGTGTTCCGCATACCGGGCGGGGCTTCGAAACAGGTAACACAGGGAAGGGTCCTTGCAGACCTTGGCCGGTTCACCGCCGTCCATCAACACTCCCTCGAGATTACCGAAGGCGACCTGGGCGCGGGAGAGGTAAATACGCGCCTCTGAAAGTTGGCCTTTCCCGTCGTCATCGGCCAGCCGATCAGTCGGGAAATCGGTTCCCAGCATCATGTCGCCCACGGAGGCGATGGTGATTGGCGGTTTGGGCGGGGCTGGCGGGGGCACAGGCTCAGGTATGACTTCTTCGACAGGAGCCGGAACGACAGTGTCGGCCAGGGGAGCAGGTTTCTCTTCTATTGTTGTCGCGCAACCGGCGATCCAGGTACTGAACGTCAGGATCAGGATTGGTCGGCGTGACTTATTCGCTGAGTCGAACCACAAAGACATCAATTTTTGCATCCCTCATCCGTTCACGCAGGCTGTTGACCTCATCCAGGCGAGTCAGAGGCCCTACCCGGACCCTGTGCCAGGTGTTGTCGTCGATGGTGACTCGCTGGATGCTGGCTTCTGCACCCAGCAGGGCCAGCCGCGCTTTCATCCGATCTGCATCAGCATAGTTCTTGAACGACCCGGCCTGCAGAACATAGGAGCCGGGTTTTTCAACCGGCGAATCCTTGGGGGTTGGCGCGCCGGATTCCATTTCCGGAATCACCACCTCGAACCTGGGTAACATTTCGTAAAAATCGAAGCGCCTGCTGGGCACCTCTTCCTCTTCGACCGCAGCGCTGGCACTGACGGCGGTTGCAGGTTTGGCGGTTGGTCCGGCCAGGTGCTGAGGTTGGCGGTCGTGCAGGTAAACCCACAGGGCCACAGCAAGACCGACGCCCAGGCCATACAACATCCAGACCCATCCGGGGACTTGTTTGCTCTTGCTCTTGCGGCGAGTTTTTTTGTAGTCCCGTGTCATTGTTTACATGGTGTCCGGTGCTGACACACCCAGCAGTCCCAGTCCGTTGGCGATGACCTGCCTGGCGGTGTTGATCAAGCTGATACGTGCATCACGCAGCGCCTGGTCTTCGACGATGAACTGGTGAGCGTTGTAATAGGTGTGGAAGTCATTGGCCAGGTCGCGCAGGTAATGAACCAGCATATGGGGGGCACGATTCATAGCAGCCGTTTCAACCATTTCCGGATAGCGCGTGACGGTTTTTATCAGCGCCAGCTCGTGCGGAGTTTCCAGGGCATGTAATGAGGAAAGGCCCGACTCCGGGTCCCAGCGATGGCCCTTTTCATGCAACTGCCTGGTGACACTGGCCACACGGGCGTGGGCGTACTGGATGTAGTACACCGGATTGTCCGATGACTGGGACTTGGCCAGTTCCAGGTCAAAGTCCAGGTGCTGGTCATTGGAGCGCATCACGTAAATTAACCGTGCTGCGTCGTTACCCACTTCCTCGCGCAATTGCCGGAGCGTCACAAACTGACCGGAACGGGTGGACATCTGTTCTTTCTTGCCGGCCCTGAACAGGCTGACAAATTGCACCAGCTTTACCTCCAGCGACCCGGGTGGCTCGCCCATGGCCTCCAGGCCGGCACGCACCCGGGCAATGTAGCCGTGGTGATCGGCGCCCAGCACATCCAGCAGGATATCGAAGCCCCGTTCGCGTTTTTCCAGGTGATAGGCGATGTCCGAGGCGAAGTAGGTTGTCTGGCCGTTATCACGGACCACCACCCTGTCTTTCTCATCGCCCAGGTCGCTGGCACGGAACCAGGTGGCGCCACCCTTGATGTAGGTGTGATTGTTCGCCTGGAGTTTCTCCAGGGCCCGATCAATGGCGCCGGTCTCGGACAGGCTGCGCTCGGAATACCAGCGATCAAAGACCACGCCGAATTCTGACAGGTCGTCCTTGATGTCAGACAGGATGGCGTTCAGCGCCTTGTCCTGGACGATCCGGAATGTGTCTTCGCCCAGCAGTTCCCTGCAGGCGGCGATCAGGTCGCTCAGTGCGGTTTCCTTGTCCTCGGCATCCGCCACGGTGGGCAGTCCGGAGGGATCCCGGACCAGCGAGTCTCCGTACTCGGCCTGCAGGTCACGGGCGATATCGATAATGTATTCACCCTGGTAGGCGTTTTCCGGGAGGGCTGCAACCACCTTGTTGAGCTCCAGGTACCGCAGCCACAGGCTCAGGGCCAGGATTTGCATCTGGCGGCCGGCATCGTTTACGTAGTACTCGCGACGAACCTCATATCCGATTGCTTCCAGCAAATTTGCCAGGGAGGCGCCGTAGGCGGCATGTCTGCCGTGACCCACGTGCAGGGGCCCGGTGGGATTGGCGGAAACGAATTCCACCAGCACTTGTTTGCCGTTGCCCAGATGGCTGGTGCCATAGCTCACCCCTTCTTCCAGGACGCGGCGGATTTCTGCATGCCAGGCGCTGGAGGAAAAGCGGAAGTTGATAAAGCCGGGTCCGGCGATGCTGACTTCCTGAATCCAGTGAGAGCCGGGCAGGGAATCGATGATTTGCTGGGCCAGGTCGCGGGGCTTCATGCCGGCGCTCTTGCATAGCATCATTGCGCAGTTGCTGGCGAAGTCGCCATGACTGGGGTCGCGGGTACGTTCGACCTGGATAGTTTCCTCGGCGGGAACCGATTCCAGTACGCCCCTGGAGACAAGATTCTCCAGCGCTTTTGTCAGCAATGCATGAATGGATGACTTCATTTTCTGGTAACCGAAAGGGAGAAATAAAACAGCCACCTAGTCTAGCAGAAAGGCCGGCTGTGCAGCCTGTTTTACAGGCCTCCAGAATTCAGAATAGCTCTATGGGGTCTACATCTATGGACCAGCGAACCTTGCGGCCCTCGGGCAGCTCCCGAACCTGGTCCAGCCACGGCGTAAGCAGCTTGTGCAAGGCTGCACGATCCCTGGACTCCAATAGCAGTTGGCCGCGGAAACGGCCGGCGCGTTTTTCCATGGGTGCCGCAGCCGGCCCCAGGGCGCCCACGGAGTTGTCCTCGGGCAGTTCCAGGAGCTGGCGGGCTTTGCCCAGGAAGGACAGGGTTTTCTGCATGCCGGGTGATTCGGCGCGCATCAAGGCAAGGTGGCTGTATGGAGGCCAGCCGGATTCCTCCCGTTCTGTCAGGGCGGCCTCGGCGAAGGCGGCATAGCCTTCGGTCACCAGCTTGGTCAACAGGGGGTGCTCCGGGTACTGGGTCTGCACCAACACCAGTCCGGGCCTCTCAGCGCGGCCGGCGCGGCCGGCCACCTGGATAATGGTTTGGGCAAGTCTTTCGCTGGCTCGGAAGTCCGTGCCAAACAGGCCCTGGTCTGCGTTGAGTACACCGACCAGGCTAACGTCTGGAAAATCATGACCCTTGGTCAGCATCTGGGTGCCGGTCAGTATGCGGGCATGACCGGACCGAATCTGTTCAAGCAGGCCTTCCATGGAACCCTTGCGCTGGGTCGAGTCCCTGTCGATGCGTACCTGGGGGTATTCCGGTAACAGTCGAGAGAGGGTTTCTTCGACTCTTTCTGTGCCCTGTCCCACCGGGGCCAGTTCCTCCTGGCACTCTTCGCAGGTTTCGGGAATCGGTCGCCGGGTGTCGCAGTGATGGCAATGCAGGCGACGTTCCCGCTGATGCACCACCATTCCGGCGTCACAGCGCTTGCAGCGCGCGGTCCATCCGCAGCCGGTGCAGAACAGGGTGGGCGCGTATCCGCGCCGGTTGAGGAAGATCAGTACCTGGCCGCCCCCGGCCAGGTGTTTCTGGGCGGCAAGAACCAGCGGAGTGGACAAGCCTTCATTGCTCGCGTGGGCTCGCAGGTCCACCAGGCGAATCTCGGGGTGGGTGACCGCACCGGGCCGTTCGGGCAGATCCAGTTGCCGGTATCGGCCGCGACGAACGTTGTACAGGGACTCCAGTGAGGGTGTCGCCGAGCCGAGGATGACCGGAATCGCGTGGCGTCGAGCCCGGGCAACCGCCATGTCCCTGGCCGAATATCGAAATCCTTCCCATTGTTTAAATGAGGGATCATGTTCTTCATCGACGATAATCATGCCGGGCCTGGCCAGTGGGACCAGGGCGGCAGAGCGGGTGCCGATGACGATATGTGCCGCGCCGCTGGCGGCATCCCGCCAGGACGCCAACCGCTCCCCGTCTGCCAGCCCCGAGTGAAGAATCGCGAGCTTGCCATCGAAGCGGGCCCTGACCCGGGCGAGTAACTGGGGAGTCAGCCCAATCTCCGGAACCAGCAGCAAGACTTGCCGTCCCTCCCGCAAGACCTTTTCCATTGCCTCAAAGTAGACCTCGGTCTTGCCGCTGCCAGTGACACCGAACAACAAGAAGGGGCTGAATGCCGAAAGGGCGTCGACAATTTCCGCCACCGCAGTGGCCTGGTCCGGGGTGAGGGCGGGCCCGGGATGAATTTCCAGCGTGGATTCAGTGCTGATCCGCTCCTCCCGACTGCTCACCCAGCCCTTGTCCAGCATGCGCTTGAGGGTGTCACGCCAGTTCTGGGCCAGGTCGGCCAGGACGGTTTCTGATATTCCGCCGGGAGATTGCTTGAGTCTTTGCCAGAGCTCCCATTGCCTTGGGGCTCTCCTAGCAAGGGCGGCAGAATCTTGTTCCGCCCCAGGGGGCGTCAGGCTCCATATCAGTTCTATTCCGCCCAGGGGCTTTCCCTGGCGCAGGGCCAGGGGGAGCGCCGTGGCGATCACCTCGCCCACGGGGTGCTGGTAATACTTCGCTGCCCACAGCAGGAGTGACAACAAGTCCGGGTCCAGCACCGGTTCTTCATCCAGGATCCGTCCTACCTTGCGAAGACGGGAGGCGGGGATTGAGGACTGGTCGGCCACCCCGGCAATCAGCCCGGTGGTCTTTGCCCGCCCAAATGACACTTCCACACGCTTTCCAAGGGCGTCTTTGCCGCCCGTCCAGTCGGCCGGCGGCAGGTAATCAAACAGCCCGTGGAGGGGGGCATTGATAGCAACCTGGAAAATCATCGGCAATGGCCCCGGTTTAGGCATCGATCTTGTCCACAGTTCCTGTGGATAACTCTGTGGATGACTTGGGGCAAAGGGGGTTCCTGGCTTGTATCAGTGGAGTTGTTACAGATTGGTCAAAAAGTGATCGAAGTTAATAAGCTATATAAAACAACAAGTTATGAGTCTTTCCAAGAGTCGGCCTGCAGTGGCGTGCAAAATACACTTATATTTTCAGTTTTGTGCATAAAATCCATTTCTGGCAACACCAGAGAATAAGTTAGACCCTCTCAAAACCCGCCAGGCAAGCCGGAAAAGTCGGCTATTCTAGCCCCCGAGTCAATGTTTTCGCGGCAATTTGCGGCCTGAAAAATGCGCTTGCCGTGACACTGTGGCCGGGGCGGGCGTTGGGCGCAAGACCGGGCGCCACTCCCGGGTTGGAAATCCGGGGCTTATCCCGGTTGTTCTGTTGCATGGATGGGGCCAGTTGCGCATTTCTGATCCTGGCCGGAGAGCACGCCGGTTGACCGCCAGACAAAGCCTGGTCCGGACACTGGATGGGGGAGAGGGTTCGATGAAGGCTAATGGCCTGGATGCCCCGGTGGCGCCGAAGACCATGGAAACCCGTTATGGTTCGAGGCGACAGCAATTGATCGCCTATCCGCCCTGCAGATGCGCGGATGGCAAGCGTCTGCTTCGTATATCACGTACAAAAGTGCCTACTTTCCGTCTTTGCAGACTCGATGGGCGTTCGGTTAGACTGCCGCGATCCAAATGGAGACTTACGAATGAAAATCGGTGTACCGAAAGAGATTTTTGCGGGTGAGCGACGCGTAGCGACGACGCCCGAGGTTGCCGGGCAGTTACAAAAGCTCGGATACAGCGTTCTTGTAGAATCTGGCGCGGGAACTGAGTCGAGTTTCTCGGACGACGCTTATCGTGCCGCAGGCTGCGAGATCGTCACAGGCCCTGACGAAGTTTGGTCCCAGGCTGACATTATTATGAAGGTCAGGGGTCCGGAGAAGGAAGAGGCGTCCCGGCTAACGGCTGGCAAGACGCTTATCAGTTTCCTCTGGCCGGCCCAGAATCCCGAAATGCTGAAGCAGCTCAGCGAAAGCGGCGCCACCGTCCTGGCGATGGACAGCGTCCCGCGTATCTCCCGCGCTCAGAAAGCTGACGCCCTGAGTTCGATGGGGAACATCGCGGGTTACCGCGCCGTTGTCGAGGCTGCGCAGCACTTCGGACGCTTCTTCACCGGCCAGATCACCGCCGCCGGCAAGGTGCCACCCGCCAAGGTCCTCGTGATCGGCGCAGGCGTTGCCGGCCTCGCTGCCATTGGCGCCGCCAACAGCATGGGTGCGATCGTTCGCGCCTTTGACACACGGCCCGAGGTGAAAGAACAGGTCGAGAGCATGAATGCCGAATTCCTGATGCTCGACTTCAAGGATGAGGACGGCTCTGGCGAAGGCGGCTATGCCAAGGTCATGAGCGATGAGTTCATCAAGGCCGAAATGGCGTTGTTTGCCGAGCAGGCGAAAGACGTCGACATCATCATTACCACCGCATTGATTCCGGGCAAACCAGCGCCGCGGCTGATCACGGCGGATATGGTTCGCTCCATGAAGGACGGCAGTGTCATCGTTGACCTGGCGGCTGAACAGGGTGGCAACTGTGAATTGACCGAGCCGGGCAAGGTTGCAAAAGCCAACGGCGTAACGATCATCGGTTACACCGATCTGCCCAGCCGACTCGCCACACAGTCGAGTCAGTTGTACGCAACGAACCTGCGTCACCTGCTCACTGACCTGACCCCTGAAAAGGACGGCAACATCGTCGTTGATATGGACGATGAACTCATTCGCGGTGCGACAGTTTGCAAGGCCGGCGAGACTACCTGGCCACCGCCTGCACCGAAGCTCTCGGCGGCACCGAAAAAGGCGAAGCCTGCGCCGGCACCGGTAGCGGTTGAGAAAAAGAAACCGTCAAAGGCAGGCCCGGTGATTGGCGTAATCGTCGCTGCCCTGGCGTTGCTTGGCCTGGGTGCCGTGGCGCCCCAGTCGTTCATGGCGCACTTCACGGTATTTGTGCTGGCATGTTTCGTCGGCTACATGGTGATCTGGAATGTATCCGCGTCACTGCATACGCCGCTGATGAGCGTTACCAACGCGATTTCAAGCATCATCGTGATCGGCGCGCTAATGCAGATTAGTGCAACGGATACCCTGACGATGTGGATCGCTACAGCAACGGTATTGATAACGAGCATCAATATCGCAGGCGGATTCGCCGTAACACGTCGCATGCTCGAAATGTTTAGAAAGTGAGAACGACATGATTAGTAGTGGCATTGTAACTGTGTCGTATATCGCTGCGACGGTTCTGTTTATCCTGGCCCTGGGCGGCCTTTCCAACCAGGAGACTGCACGTCGCGGCAACTGGTACGGCATCAGCGGCATGGCAATCGCACTGCTCGCGACGGTGCTTGGGGTCGTAACCCAGAATTACGTAGTCTTGATGGTCGCCCTGCTGATAGGCGGCAGCATCGGTATTGTGCTCGCGCGTCGCGTGCAAATGACCCAGATGCCCGAGCTGGTTGCCATCCTGCACAGCCTGGTGGGCCTTGCAGCGGTCGCCGTGGGTTACGTGAGTTTCATGGACCATGCGGCCGGATTTACCGGTGTCGAAAAGACTATCCACGATATCGAGACGTATCTTGGCATCCTGATCGGTGCTGTGACCTTCTCGGGCTCAGTCATTGCATTCGGCAAGCTTTCAGGTCGCATCAGCGGCAGCCCGCTTACGCTGCCCGGACGTCACTGGTTCAATCTTTTGCTACTGATAGGCGCTTTCTGGTTCGGCCGTGAGTTTGTGATCCAGTCCGCCGCCGGCGCAGGTATTACACCGCTCATGATTATGACCGGCATCGCCTTGTTGTTCGGTATTCACATGGTCATGGCGATTGGCGGAGCTGATATGCCTGTCGTCGTATCGATGCTCAACAGCTACTCTGGCTGGGCTGCATCAGCGACCGGCTTCATGCTGGGCAATGATCTTTTGATCGTTACCGGTGCCCTGGTCGGCTCCAGCGGCGCAATCCTTAGTTACATCATGTGCCGTGCAATGAATCGCAAGTTCATTTCCGTTATCGCGGGTGGATTTGGCACCGGCGGGGGTGGTTCGCCGGCGGCCGGCGGTGATGAGGAGCAGGGTGAGGTCGTTCCTATCGATTCCCAGGAAACCGCCGAGCTGCTCTCGAACGCCAAGGAAGTCATGATTATTCCGGGTTATGGCATGGCCGTGGCCCAGGCGCAGCATACGGTTTTCGAAATCACCAAGACACTTCGTGAGAAGGGCGTCAACGTTCGATTCGGTATCCACCCGGTGGCAGGTCGCATGCCCGGTCACATGAACGTCTTGCTGGCGGAGGCCAAGGTGCCTTATGACATCGTCTTCGAGATGGAAGAAATCAACGAGGACTTCCCGAATGTCGATGTGTCGGTGGTTATCGGCGCGAATGACATCGTGAACCCGTCGGCGCTCACCGACCCCAACAGCCCCATCGCCGGAATGCCGGTGCTGGAGTGCTGGAAAGGCAAGGTCTCGATCGTACTAAAGCGCAGTATGGCCACCGGTTATGCCGGCGTACAAAATCCGCTGTTCTTTGAAGATAACACCCGGATGTTGTTTGGCGATGCGAAACAGACGCTGGACGAGGTGCTTAAGGCACTGTAACAACGGTCGCTACGCTGCAGCGTTTTGTCGCTGTAGCGTGGCGTCGGCTGAATTGCCCCCCCCGATGCGGACGTTTCGGCCTGACCCCCTTGCATAAGCCGTGGCAAATGCCGACACTTGGGATGGCTAAACACCCGTCGGGCACAGAAAGTGCAAAATTTGTCGCAAGAAGTATTGCGTACCGACATGGCCGGGATGCCGCTGGAGTGGGTGGACTACCGGGATGCTGTACGCCTTTATCATACCGAGCAGGTAGTCTATGCCTGTGGAACTCCCCTGTACGTGCTACACGGCGGAGTCAATGCGCACACTGGCAAACACAGTGTGGTGGAAATCAACAGTATTATCGCCACCCGTGGAACCCATCAGATCCATGCCCGGCTACGTTCCGACTATGTGCCGCCACTAAATAACATCACTCTTTTCAGGCGTGATGCTCACTTGTGCCTGTATTGCGGTGAAAAGTTTCCAGACGAGCAACTTTCTTGCGATCACGTCAAGCCTATCAGCCAGGGCGGTAAAAATGTCTGGACCAACGTGGTGACCGCCTGTCGAAGCTGCAACAACTACAAGGCCGGGCGCACACCGGAACAGGCAGGCACACAATTGTTGGCGGTTCCATTTCGACCGACCTATGCGGAATACATTTTCCTTAAAGGTCGCCGGGTGCTGGCCGACCAGATGGAGTATCTGCTGGCCCACTTCCCCCGCAGCAGTCCCTTGCACGCAAGGCTCGCCGGAGAGCTTTCCAGACATTACTGAGAACTCGTGTCCCAAGCTGTTTACCTGATTGACGCAAGCGTCTGGATTTTCCGGGCCTATTTTTCGATATCTGACGCC
>JBFFTZ010000026.1:0-14890 GCA_041571575.1 Gammaproteobacteria bacterium
CAGCGCCACATCCTCGAAGAAATGTCGGATTCGTTCGTGCAAGACCTTGCTGTTCTCGCGGAAGTTGGCAATCTGCTCTGCGCTCCAGCGGGCCGGATTCTGCTCGATGGCATGCAGGAAGCCCTGCTCGATGCGGGCGCAGTGCTGTTGCTCCAGTTCGTGAACCGCGGCCACCGGGTCCGCCGCCCTGGCCAGCAGGTCCCTGGCCGCCGCCAGGGCCTGGGCCAACTCCCGGGTGGCAGCATCGGTGCCCGGCACGGTGTCCCCGAACAGTTCCCGCTCCTTGGCCTCCAGCTCATCCACCAGCCCTGCCAGGGCTCGTGGAGGCTGCAGTCCGCCGACGGGAAGATGCTCCAGGTACTGACACATGACGATCAGCGCCGCCAGGAAATTACCACTGTCCACCGTGGACACGTAACGGGGGTTCAGCGGATGCAGGTCCCCGGTGGCGTACCAGTTGAACAGGTGTCCCCGGTGCTTTGGCAGGCGCAGGAGCGTGTCCATGTGATTTTGCAGCCGGGCCACCAGTTGCCGACTTCCCAGGTAACCCATGTCAAAGGCGGTCAGCGTGGACAGCAGCATCATGCCGATATTGGTGGGCGATGTGCGCTCGGCGATAACCCGGCGAGGATATTCCTGGACATTGTCCGGTGGCAGCCAGGAACTGGCGGGGCCGACAAAGCGCTCGAAAAAGCGCCAGGTCTGCCGGGCCAGGCTGCGCAACAGGCGCTGGTCGGCGTCGGATAGCACGGAACGGCGCCTGACGCCCAGGGTCCTGCCCAGCACCCATGCGGCCAGCGGGCTGCACAGCCAGCACAGTAACAAGGGGGCCGCCGCTGGCAGGGCCGCGGGGTTCGTGACTGCGATCGCCAGCGCCCCGGCCCCGGACATGACCGGCCCGAACCAAAACCGCCGCCACAGAACCCTGACTCCATGCATACCCGCCATCGCGCGAACGTCCTGGGCCGCGGTAGTCCATTCCAGCATGTTCTTGCGGCTAACGCCGATGCGGTACAAACTCCTGAGCACCGCATCGATCACCACCCGGGCCTCGGTCGGAAGGAATACCAGTACAGCGATCCATCGCGCCGCATCGGCGCCCGCATGCCGTAGCAAGTTCCGGAGGCTGGCCTCGATGGTTCCCCAGCGCCAGGCGCTAGTTCGCAGCGCCAGGGTGACGGGCAACAAAATGGGAAGGCCGGGCAACACGGCAAACACCAGGGTCCAGGTGCCGATGTTCGCAGGCAACAGCAGCCAGCCCAGCAACAGCAGGGTCAGCATCGACGGTGTCAGCAGACTGCGGCGCAGGTTGTCAAACAGCATCCAGCGCCCTATCGCCCCGGGGCTAAAACACTCACCGTCGACAGTCCGTCGCCGAAACAGCCACGGGAGCAACTGCCAGTCGCCACGAATCCACCGGTGCAGTCGCTTGAGGTAAGCAACATAACTGGACGGGTAGTTCTCCAGGATCACGATATCCGAGGCCAAGCCCACCCGGCCCAGCAGGCCTTCCAGGAGATCGTGACTCAAGATGGCGTTGGCAGGCAGCTTGCCAGCCACACTGCTTCGGAACGCATCCAGGTCGTAGATGCCTTTTCCCACGAAGATGCCAACGCCAAACACGTCCTGGTACACGTTGGACGCGGCACGAGTGTACAGGTCCAGCAGAACATCGCCGGCAAAGATCCGCTCGAACAGGTTGTCGGCGCCGGTAACCGGATTGGTTTCCAGACGGGGCTGGATCACGCTAAAGCCGCCGGCAAGGCGACCTGATCCCGCCGGCCCGGGTCGTGGCCGGTTCAGGGGATGGGCCATGGCCCCCACCAGCCGGGCAGCGGTGCCGGTGGGTAGGTAGCTGTCTGCATCCAGGGTGATCACATAGCGGATGCGCCGGAAATCCGGCACCCGATCCCCGTGTTGCAGCACAAAGCCGGTGTTCCTGTCTCCCCTGAGCAGGTCATTGAATTCCTCGAGCTTGCCGCGCTTGCGTTCCGAGCCCATCCACACCTGCTGCCTGCCATTCCATGTTCGACGCCGGTGAAACAACAGAAATGGTCCAGCCCCCCCGGCTTCTGTCCGGTAACGCGAGTTCAAGGCGTTGATGCCCTCCTGGGCCTGGCGCAGCAACGCCAGGTCTGCCGGCGTTTCGGCCTCCGACGCATCGAGAAAGTCGCTGAGCAACGCAAAATGCAGCCGGGGGTCGGCATTGCCCAGGTAGTTTTTCTCCAGCGTAAACAAATTCTCGCGGATCTCCCCCTCGCAGCTGAGCATCATGGGCACCACGACAATACTCCGGTGTCCGGCCGGAATGCCGTCGGAGAAATCCAGCTTTGCCAGCCGCGCCGGTGGCACCAGGTGAGAGAGCAGGAAGTTCACTGCGCCCGAGGCTACCGACATCAGGGGAACCAGGGCCAGCAGTGCGGCGCTGACGCTGGCCCACAAGCCCAGCCCGTCCCACAGCAGCCACATCAGAAGCAGACCGCTTCCCAAGGCAGACAGGCCGGTGATGGCCCCCGGGTACAAGCCCTTGCGATGGGCCCGCAGCAGGCCGGCCAGCCGCTCCAGCGGCGTTGCGCGGTAGGCCACTTCGCGTTCCAGCGCAGGACGACCCTCGTCCACCAGGTAATAGCCGACGTGCCGCAGATGGTCCGCCTGGTCACCCTCCGCCGCCTGGCGCGCCCGCTGCAGCGCGGCCTGGGCCACCTCCGGTTCCTCGCGGCCGGCGCGCCGGGCCAGGCGCTCGACCACGCCCAGGTAACGGTCCCGGCTGTCGAAATCCATGTCCTGGTAATGGCCCGCCGGGTCCCGGGCCAGGTGGCGCGCCACCGCGCTGCAGTACTCGACAAACTTTGCCCAGTCCCGTGTTTCCACGGCTCGAAGACTGACGATGCAACCGGCCACAACCTTCGGGTCGCCTGCATCCGTGGCCTGGCTAGCGACGCCCCGCACCAGGGGTCGCTTGCTCTCGGCTTCCTCGCACAATTTGCACAACAGGCCGATGCGCAAGGCTATGGGCACGGCCCACAACTCGCCCAGGCTCAACTGCTGCGGCGCCCGCCCCGGGTCGCGGTACTCCCGGCAAAGGCTTTGAAGGGCATGAAAATCCACCGGCAGTTCATTCTGCCGCAAGAACGTCCAGACCAGCGCGAATATCCGGGGCATGGGGGAGTCAATACCGGCGCGCACCCTGGGCAATTGCCGCAAGAACCCGCGGGGCAAGTCCGTCTGCACCTGCTGCAGGGCCTGTCGAACCAGGTGGCTGTTATCCAGCAACCAGCGGGCATGGGGAACACGGCGTACCCTGGCCGGGTCTGAGCGGGCAATCTCGTGCAGGACGGCGTCAAAGCGCTGCTCTATCTTGCGCCGGATGCGGCGCCCGCCGGCCAGCCGACCGAATATCCCCGGCCTGCAAAACGGGGTTATTCCTGTCAGCCCGTCAAGCTCAGATTTACCGCCCACGGTCTATCCTGCTTGCAATTGTTGCTCTTCCAGGAACACGCACCGGAAGCGGCTGGGTACGCCCTCCTCAAGTACCGGCTGCAACAGCAGCAGGGGCCTGCGGGAGAACAGCAGCAGAGACTGGTTCACTTCCTCGAAGCGGTGCCGTCCTTCGGTTCCTTGTGCCTCAAGCCCCTCGCCCTCCGTGTGCAGCACCAGCATGTCGCATTTCTCATCTGCCGCTACGGACTCGATTACCAGCGAGGCGTCCGGAGCGACCACTGTCCGCGTGTCCACGGCAATCTCCGGGGGCAGCGTGGCGGCCAGTTCCTGCAGCCGGCGCCTGGCCTCCTGAAGGATGATGCCATGCATCTCGCTCACCAGTTCGCGGGCATAGCGGGTATTCGGCAGACCCTTCGGCAGCGTCGGTTCGGCCACCACCTGGAGAAGCACCAGAGATGTCTCGTTAACCTTCGCCATCATGCTGGCAATAGCCACCGCCGCATCCGAGGCCAGGCTGTCATCCACGGGCACCATCAGACGCCCGTAGGGTCTCCTGGAGTCAATTCGCTCGCGGGGGTCAAGTAGCAGGATGGAGCAGTTGGCCCGGGAAACGATCTTCTGGGCCGTGCCCCCGGCGGCAAACTCGCTTGCGTTCCCGCGACCGAAGCGGGTCAGTACCAGCAGGTCGGGCTTGGCCTCGTGCAGGTAGTTCACCACCGACTCCGCCGGGCTGCCGTCCAGCACCAGGAAATCGACCTGATCCGGGTCGATGTCGTACTTGGCCACCAGGCCACGGAAATAGGCCTGCGCCTGGTGCCGCAACAAGGCAATGTCCACGCTGTCAGCCTGCACCGGTCCGGACCGATCGGACCCGTGTATCACACGCAGCACGGTCAGCCTGGCAGGAAATGTCCTGGCGATCCGCAATGCATGCTTAACGGCCTCCTCGGCAACTACCGAGCCGTCCAGGGGTAACAGGATATGGATCATGGTCACTCGCTCCCAACGCAACAGGCGACTGACGGGTGAGTTACCAATGACAGGAAAGGTGCGCCCGGATCGCCTGGCCCGAGATTTCGGGGGTGGCCGATATGCGTCCAATGCACCCAGGGTTTCTGCAGACACCTGTCCTTGGCATCCACTGCGTCAAAGTAAATACTATCCGTCTACTTTGGCGGTCGGTCAATCGTGAAAGATAGCTATATGGCCCGGCCCCGGGGCGGCTCAAGGCCCGAGGTTGCCCGGGAGCTGGTCGATGAACGAACCCGGGCAGCTGTGGCGGCGGGGCACAAACGAAAACAGCGGCCATTTAGGCCGCTGTCTTACATGTAAAAAGTGGTGGGGCATGTAGGAATCGAACCTACAACCTGCGGATTAAGAGTCCGTTGCTCTGCCAATTGAGCTAATGCCCCACTGAGGGATCCAAATTTTGCCAGATTCACGCACCTGGCTCACCCCCTCCTGTGCGAACAATCGCCGGGAAGAAGTGGGGTGGACGATGGGGCTCGAACCCACGACCGCCGGAATCACAATCCGGAGCTCGACCAACTGAGCTACGCCCACCATAGCGTTACTTCTACATCATTCCAGCCGGCGCAATTGGCGCGCCTGGCAGGACTCGAACCTGCAACCTACGGCTTAGAAGGCCGTTGCTCTATCCGGTTGAGCTACAGGCGCGTTGTACACCAGCCTGACCGCGTTCCACGTAAACGGGATGTTGGTCGGGGCAGACGGATTCGAACCGCCGACCCTCTGCTCCCAAAGCAGATGCGCTACCAGACTGCGCCATGCCCCGATATGCGAAGACCCGCAAGCCCTCAGCCGTTTACCCCAGGGCCACGGTCAGCCCTAATCGGGACGGCAATTCTAGGCAACCAACCGGGGATGCGCAAGCACGAATCTCAAAATACCACCAATTCAGACTAATCTTGTTGCCCCGTGGAAGGCCATGCGACAATGCGCCTCGGTTTAAAAAGGTGTTAGGTAGATTATGCCCGCACAGATTATTGATGGTAAAAAAGTCGCCGCCAAAATCCGCGAGAAAGTTAAGACCCGGATCCAGCAGTCCCTGGCCAAGGGCCAAAACCCTCCCGGCCTGGCGGTTGTCCTGGTGGGCGGCGACCCGGCATCCCAGGTTTACGTGCGAACCAAGCGCAAGGCCTGCGCCCAGACCGGCATCCGCTCGATAGAGCATGACCTGCCCGCCTCTACCAGCGAGGGAGATTTGCTGGACCTGATCGACGCGCTGAATAAAGACGAAAGCGTGGATGGCATACTCGTGCAACTCCCCCTGCCCCCGCACATGGAAACCAGCAAGGTCATCGAGCGGATCAACCCGGACAAGGACGTGGACGGATTCCATCCGTATAACGTTGGGCGCCTTGCCCAGAGGCTTCCGAGGCTGCGTTCGTGCACGCCCTACGGGGTGATGGAACTGTTTAATCACTACGGCATCGACGTGAAAGGCCAGCACGCGGTGGTGGTGGGCGCCTCGAATATCGTGGGACGGCCCATGACCATGGAATTGCTGCTGCACGGTGCAACCGTCTCGGTTACCCACCGCTTTACCACCGACCTGGCAGCCCATGTAGGCCGGGCCGACATCGTGGTGGCCGCTGCCGGCAAGGCAGGACTGGTGCGCGGCGAGTGGATCAAGCCTGGCGCCGTGGTCATTGACGTGGGTCTTAGCCGGGATGAGGAAGGCAATCTGCGTGGCGACGTGGAATTCGAGGCGGCCGCGGAGAGAGCCTCGATGATTACCCCGGTGCCGGGCGGTGTAGGCCCGATGACCGTGGCGATGCTGATGATGAACACCCTGGAAGCGGCAGACCTGCGCCGCAACCACCCGGCCATGTCGCGCTAGATCGGGCCTTCTTTCGGCAACTAGCCCCTGCGCCAGCCCGTGCCGCCGGCACCATCTTCCAGCACAACACCCGCATCCTTGAGTTGATCCCGGATGCGGTCGGCCTCACCCCAGTTGCGGGCCTCCCGGGCGGCATTGCGCTGGGCAATCAGGCTCTCGATCTGCTCGTCACTCAGACCCCCCTCCGCCTCGCTGCCAGGACGCGAACGCTTAAGCCAGCCATCAGCGTCCTGCTGAAGGATGCCAAGCACACCACCGAGCTCCACCAGCAACGAAGCCAGGCTGTCCGCCTCATCCTGCTCGCCGGCATCCACCCGCCGGCTGATGTCCTTACGCAGTTCGGCCAGCAAGGCCAGGGCGGCCGGAGTATTGAAATCGTCGTCCATCGCCTCGGCGAAACGCTGGCTGTAGGTTTCCTCCCCGGGCAGCCCGGCGCCGGGCCGGGTCCGCGACAAGGCCGTGTAATACCCATCCAGGGAAGCGCCGGCCGAGGCCAGTTCCTGCTCCGAGTAGTTCAGGGGCTTGCGGTAGTGACTGGACAACATCAGAAAACGGATTTCCTCGGCATGGAAGCGCTGCATGACTTCCCGGATGGTGAAGAAATTGCCCAGGGACTTGGACATTTTTTCCTCGTCCACTCGCACGAAGCCGTTGTGCATCCACAGGTTGACGAATGGCTCGTCAGTGGCGCCGCAAGACTGGGCGATCTCGTTCTCGTGGTGGGGGAACTTCAGGTCCATGCCGCCGCCGTGTATGTCGAAATGCTTGCCCAGCAGGCCCATGGACATGGCCGAGCACTCGATGTGCCAGCCGGGACGGCCCTGACCCCAGGGTGACTCCCAGCTGGGTTCGCCGGGCTTGGCCGCTTTCCAGAGCACGAAATCCAGGGGGTCGCGCTTCGCACTGTCCACTTCCACCCTGGCGCCGGCGCGCAAGTCTTCCAGGCGTTTCCCGGACAGCTGACCATAGTTGGGGAAGCTGGCTACCGCGTAGTACACATCACCGTTCTCCACGGCATAGGCATGCCCCTTTTCGATCAGGGTCCCGATCAGCTCGATGATGCCATCGATGGACCCGGTGGCCCGGGGCTCGTGATCCGGGGGCAGGATGCCCAGGGCCTCAAAATCCTCGTGCATGGCATTGATGAAGCGCTGGGTCAGCTCGGTGAAGGGCTCGCCGTTTTCGTTAGCCCGGGCGATGATCTTGTCATCGATATCGGTGATGTTGCGCACGTGAGTGACCTGGTAACCGGCACGACGCAGGTAGCGGGTCACCGTGTCGAACACGATGTAGCAGCGGGCATGGCCCAGGTGGCAGTAGTCATAGACCGTGATGCCGCACACATAAATGCTGACCTTGCCCTCCTCGATAGGGGTGAAGGTTTCCTTGGTTCCGGTCAATGAATTATGAATCTTCAACATGCCTAGCTCTCTGCCTGGCCGGCGGCCAGTTTCTTCAATCGTTTCTCTATCGTCGCCGGGTTCATCAGCGACACTATGTCCTGCAATCCTGGCCCATCCGTGCGACCCGTCAGGGCCACCCGCAGGGGCATGAATAACTGTTTTCCCTTGGCTCCGGTGGCGGCCTTCACCGCATCGGTGATGGCTTTGACACTTGGCGTTCCGCCCGCAGCCGCCTCACTGGCAGCCCTGAAAAACTCGGCTCCAGCATTGTCCAACCACTCCTGCTCTGCATCTCCGGGGACAGACAACTCGCCGAACATCACCTCCACCCAGGCTTTCATGTCCACCGGGAACATCAGGTTGGGCTTAACCAGTTCGAGGAATTCCTGCATCTGATCCCGGGGTACGCGAGCCCGATCCTCGCCATCCAGCCAGGCAACCAGCTCGCCGGCGGGCAGGCGCATGATCGCTTCTTTCTGCCAATGACCCAGCTGATCCATGTCATAGCGTGCCGGAGCACGGCCCAGGGCGTCAGTGTGGAATTCCGCAGCCATCTGCTCCAGTTCCAGAAAATCATCGTTGGCGGCCTTGTGCCCCAGTCGCAAGAAGTGATTCAGGATAGCCCCGGGCAAATAACCCGCCTGGCGCAATTCCCGCAGGCTGCTGGCTCCGTGTCGCTTGGACAAGGGAGCGCCGTCATCACCCACCATGAGTGAAAAATGGCCGTACACCGGTGCCCGCAAGTCCAGGGCCTGGAGCAGCAGGATCTGGCGGGGGGTATTGGCGACATGGTCCTCACCACGCAATACGTGGGTGACCTGCATCAGGGAATCATCAACCGCATTGCCGAAGAAAAACGCCGCGCTGCCGTCGGCCCGGCGAATTACAAAGTCACCGATGTCTTCTCGGGAAAATGACTGGCTGCCTCGAACCAGGTCCTCAAACACCACGGGCTCACCGGCGGATACCCTGAATCTCAGGGTGGGCTCACGCCCTTGCTCTTCCCGTTCAGCCCTCTGCCCGGCACTCAGCTCACGGCAGGTCCCGGCATACCGGGGCGGTCGTCCAGCGGAAAGCTGCAGCTTGCGCGAAAGTTTTAACTCACGATCCGAGCAATAGCAGGGATAGGCATCCCCGCTTTCAAGCAAACGCTCGTAATACTGACTGTACAACTCACCGCGCTCGCTCTGGCTATATGGGCCGTGGGGCCCGCCACAATCGGGGCCTTCATCCCAGCGCAGGCCCAGCCAGTGCAGGTCCTCAATCAGGGCTTCCAGGTACTCCGCCTTGCTGCGTTCCCGGTCGGTATCCTCTGAACGCAGGATGAAGCGCCCGCCAGCGTGCTCGGCCAGCAACTGGTTAAAGAAGGCGGTGCGCACATTGCCCACGTGGACGTAGCCGGTGGGGCTGGGCGCGAAACGGGTAATTACAGGCATCTTTTCCATGGCGCGCAATGTTACTGGAAACCTGTCCGGCGTGGAAAACTTCTCGTCAGCGGGAAATCCGGTAAACTTGGCCCAATGTTCCCAAGAACCCGAGAAAATGCCAACTGGAGGCACAAATGAGGATAATTTTGATCGGCCTGTTTCTATCCCTGGTCATCCCATTCCCGGTCCAGGCCGAGGAAGGCGAGAAAGCTCCCCAGGAGACCCAGACTGCCCAGGAGGTCGCCCAGCTTGAACAATCGCCCGAGCAAATCCTTGCCGAGTTGAGCACTGAATATCCCATGTTTCGCTTTGTCACCAACCAGGGCACGTTTGTCGTAGAACTGGACGCCAGGAAAGCACCCCTGACCGTGGCCAACTTCTACAGCTATGTGAAAAGCGGCTTTTACAACGACACCCTGTTCCACCGCGTAATTAACGGTTTCGTCGCCCAGGGCGGGGGAATTAATTCTGCTTACGAGGCCAAGAAAGAAGGCAAGCCAATCCCGAATGAATCCGGTAACGGGCTGAAAAACGTTCGCGGCACTATCGCCATGGCCCGCACCGCCAAACCCCATTCCGGGACCAGCCAGTTCTTCTTCAACCTGGATAACAATGCCGACCTTGATCCGCTGCCGACCCGCTGGGGTTATGCGGTATTTGGCAAGGTGGTCGAAGATATGGACGATGGCATTGCCGTGCTGGACAGGATTGCCCACCTGCCCACCGGCCCCTCTCCCGATGGCTCACTGACCTCCGACGTTCCCCAGACCCCGGTCATCGTCAAGTCTGTGACACTTATTCCCTAGGGAGTCTGCCCGGTGTCTATCCTCTTCATTTCGGACCTGCACCTGGATGGTGCATGGCCGGAAATCAGTGAACATTTTTTCAGCTTCCTGGAAACCGAAGCCAGCCAGGCCGATACCCTCTATATCCTCGGGGACCTGTTCGAGTCATGGATTGGCGATGATGACGACGATCCCCACAAGCTGAGAATTTGCCAGGCCTTGCGGGCGCTGACCGACACCGGCGTCACCTGTTA
Organism: Gammaproteobacteria bacterium; assembly: GCA_041571575.1. Classification (GTDB taxonomy): domain Bacteria; phylum Pseudomonadota; class Gammaproteobacteria; order Steroidobacterales; family BM003; genus CAKZML01. The sequence goes on from JBFFTZ010000026.1 coordinate 10,174, forward strand.
CGTTATGCACGGCAACCGGGACTTCATGCTGGGTGCTGACTTCGCCAGTCGTTGCGGCGTCAAGATGCTGGAAGACCCTTACGTCATAGAACTGGGCGGGCAAAAAGTTGCCCTGATGCACGGCGACACACTGTGTACGGACGATGCCGAATACCTGGCATTTCGCGGCATGGTGCGCAATCCGCGCTGGCAGGAGGCGATGCTCACCCGCAGCCTGGAGGAGCGACGGAGTTTCGCCGCCCAGGCCAGGGATGTGAGCCGGGACGCCATGGGCGGCAAGCCGACGGAGATCCTGGACGTTAACCAGCAGGCCGTGAAGCAGGCAATGCTCAAGCTGGGTGTGAAGACCTTGATCCATGGCCATACCCATCGTCCGGCAATTCACGATTTCGAGCTGGGCTCGGGCAATGGCCGCCGGATTGTGCTGGGAGACTGGTACGAGCAAGGCAGTGTGCTGCGCTGGGATGGCAGCGAGTTGAAGCTGGACAGCCTGCCGCGAGCCTAGGGACCCGTCACGCCTGCCCAACCGGACTCAGATCGGCGTTCCGCTATGGAAGCGAAACTGGGGATCCGGGTCGGTGCAAAGTGCTGCCTCAATCGGCGCAAAGAACTCGACACGCTCCATTAACCCGTCCGCATCCAGGTCCGAGGCGAGCGCCAGGTACTGACGGAAGTGACGCGCCTCTGCGGCAAGCAATCCCGCGTAGAAACTTCCAAGCTCATCATCCAGCCTGGGCGCCAGCAGGGAGAACCGCTCACAGGATCGCGCTTCGATAAATGCACCAATCACCAGCAAGTCCACCAGCCTTGCCGGATCCCTGGACCTGAGGTGCTTTCGCAATCCATCCGCGTAGCGCGCCGGCTTCAGATGCTGGAAAGGAATTTCTCGCTCGGCAAGGATTTTCTGCACCTGTTCGTAATGCCGCAACTCTTCCCGGGCAAGACGGGACATGCGCCAAGTCAGCTTATCCATCTGGGGATAGCGAAACATCAGACTCAACGCGGTGGACGCTGCTTTCTTCTCGCAGTTCGCGTGATCCAGCAACAACACGGGCAGTTCCTGCACCGCGCGATCCACCCAGGCCTCGGAGGTCGGAGCCTGCAAGAGTTCAGAGACTTCAGACGGAAGCTTCTTTTGACCGCTCATTGACCCTCCCCTGGCAGCACGTCCAGTGCCTGCAGAAACTCTGTCGCGCTCTGAAATCGTTCCCCCGGCTGCTTGGCCAGCAAGCGATCTACCAGTGGCTGCAAGTGCGCCGATTCGGGTGGCAATCTCGGTATGTCGGCATTGGCATGCAAGTAGATCACCGCCATGGGCGCATCCGCGGTAAAAGGCTTCCTCCTGGTAAGCAGTTCATAGAAAACCACTCCCAGGCTGTACAGGTCACTGCGTTCGTCCACCTTCTTGCCGTGCCCCTGTTCCGGGCTGATGTAATAAGGCGTGCCGAAAATTTCTCCCCTGCCGGTGATCTCTGTCTTCACGGCCAGCTCTTTCGCCAGTCCGAAATCTATCAGGGCAAGGCTGCCGTCCTCACGCAACATGACATTGCCGGGTTTGAGGTCCCGGTGAAGAACGCCCTCACCGTGAATACTCTGCAGGGCAAGGCCTATCTGCCTGATGCAATCCAGCACTTTTTGCTCAGGGAATTTCTCCCCCATGTGTTCGCGCAAGCTGCCGTGGGGGAAATATTCCATGGCGATATAGGCGTGATCGTCGGCCACGCCCAGGTCATAAATCCGCACGACATTCGGATGCTCGATGTGCGAAATTACTTCGTATTCCTGGATAAATCGTTCGAAGGTATTTCGGCTCTCACCCACATCCGGCACCTGGCGCAAAACCTTCAGCACCACCATGCTCCCCAGGCTCTCGCTCTCCGCGAGAAACACCGAGGCGAAGGGTCCCGACGCAAGCTTGCGCACGAAACGCTGACCCCGGATTACCACCTGGCCAAAGCGATATACCTCACCAAGAGATCCGTTGCGCTGTTCCAGCACTCTCTGGCGCTTGCGCTCCAGCACTGCGCCCTGGACGGCCCGTTGCAGGGCATGGGGGTCAATATCCGGGCCGGAAAGATAATCGCTGGCACCACCCTTAATCGCGGCCACGGCAAGCTCTTCGCTACCATGCTCGGCAAGAACAACCACCGGAGGAAAACTCGCGCGGCTTTTGATTTCTTCAAGCCAGTGCAGACCCACCGACGCGGCAAGCACCACCAGGTCAAATCCTGCTGCGACGAATCCGTCGGGCAGACTCCCGCTACTGGCAGCCTGGTGCTCGCTTACACGGGAATCGGGCCAACGCTGACTGATCTTCGCGAGAACTTGCTCGCGAAATTCGTTGTCATCAGCGATTACCAGGAGACGCATTGGCATTGAAAAAGATTTCCCGAGAAGGTAAATACAGCCGCGATTCTAACGCAGTTCACCATTCGGGGCGCGAACCAGGCCCAGTACCAGGTCCGAGACATTGGTGCCGGTAGGACCTGTTGCAATCAGGTCACCGCTGGCAGCCAGGAAACTGCCCGAGTCCGCCCGTTGCAAACAGTCTTTCGGATTCAGACCGGAGCGGGCTCCCCGTGCAAGGGTTCCACCATCGACGATAGCGCCTGCCCATGAACCCGGTCCGTCATTGCCATCGCTGCCGCAGGCCAGGAGGCTGACATCCTCGCATCCTTCAATCGCCATGGCGGCCGCCAGGGCCAGGTGCTGGTTTCGCCCTCCCTGGCCGGGCTGTGGGGGCAGCACCACGGTGGTTTCTCCACCCCAGAGGTAAAGACCCGCGGCACCGCCCTTCAGAATCTCGCCAATCTGCGCGCCCACATCCTGTGCATCCCCTGCCAGCACACCATCGGGCAAATGCACGACCAGGCCCCTGGCGTTGGCCGAGGCCACGATGGCCCGCCTGGCATCCCCGTTACTGGCAATTACCTGCACCCTTGCCGGGGGCTTGCCAGCGACCGGCTCCGGAGCATGTGCGAGCAATTCGCGCCATGGGGAAGGAACACTCTTCGGGATCGGCTGCCGGGGCCGGGGACACAACAGACCCGAGCCTATTACCGCGGGATCATCCCCCGGGACATCAGAAATGGCCAGGCCCACGATCCGGGGCGTGCTGACATAGCGCAACAGACCGCCGGCCTTGATGAGGGAGAGTCGTCCTCGCAAGGCATTGCATTCATCGATATCCAGACCGGACCCCAGCAGGTACTGGTTAAGGGCAATCAGTTGATCAAGCCCTGCGCCTTCTGCCAGCACTTCTGCCAGGCTGGAAGCGCCACCGGAGATCAGCAACAACAACGTTTCCCCCGTTGGAACCGCGGCGACAAATTCCACCAGGGCCCTGCCCGCCTCAAGGCTGGACTGGTCCGGAACCGGGTGACTTGCCGGAAAAACGCCAAGCCGATCGCTGGCCTGTAATGGCAGGTAACGAGCCCCTGACTTGGGTATTACCAATCCCTTTATGAAGTCGTCGCCCAGGACGGCCATTGCACCACGCATCATCCCGTCGGCAGCCTTGCCTACGGCCGCCACGTGCACCGGACCCTCCAGGGGATCCTGCCTCAGCGCAGCAGCCACGCAGGCCTCACCGGAGACTCGCGCCAGTGCGCAATCAAGGAGTTCTCTAAGTAGTAACCTGGGCGCCTGTTTCACGGCCTGGCGCCCCCGGGGCAGGTCCACCTGGTCATGGACCCGGGTTGGCAGATGTTTCCTGGTTGTCTAGAGGACACCGCGAAGCTGGGCCACGCCTTCGTCGTCCTCATCATCATCGTCCAGTTCTGCATCCTGAATCATCTTGGCCTTGTCTGAACGCTCAGCCTCCTGGCGTGCCAGCAGTTCCTTGGTCACGTCCCCGGTGACGTACTCCCCGCTGAAACATGAGGTATCGAACTGCTCAATGCCGGCATTGTCGTAATGCACCGCCTTAATCAGGTCTTCAAGGCTTTGGTAGAACAGGGCATCAGCACCGATGAATTCGCACACTTCCTGCTCGGTGCGACCATGGGCCACCAACTCACTGCATGCGGGCATATCAATGCCATATACATTGGGGAAACGCACGGGCGGCGCCGCCGAGGCAAAATACACCTTCCTGGCGCCTGCATCCCTGGCCATTTCCACAATCTGCTTCGAGGTTGTTCCACGAACAATGGAGTCGTCCACAAGCAGCACATTTTTACCGCGGAATTCCAGGTCAATGGCATTGAGTTTGCGCCGAACTGATTTACGACGCATTTCCTGTCCCGGCATGATGAACGTGCGACCGATGTAGCGATTCTTCATGAAGCCCTCGCGGAACTTCACCTTCATCCGGTTGGCCAACTGCATGGCGCTGGTGCGACTGGTGTCGGGCACCGGAATCACCACGTCAATATCGTGCTCGGGCCATTCGGAAAGAATGCGCTCGGCCAACGCCTCGCCCATTCTCATGCGCGCTTTATGCACCGAGATGTTGTCAATAATGCTGTCGGGCCTGGCGAAATACACAAATTCAAAAATACATGGAGACTGCCGGGGACTGGCATGACACATCTGGCTGTGCACGGTACCGTCGGTCTGGATGTAGATAGCCTCTCCGGGGGCCACGTCGCGTTCGAGATCGAAACCCAGAACGTCCAGGGCTACACTTTCCGATGCCACGATACGTTCTATACCGTTCGCGGTTTGCCGGCTGCCCAGCACCAGGGGCCGAATTCCCATCGGATCACGGAAGGCA